>JBLIBC010000252.1:0-4096 GCA_047632015.1 Glaciecola sp. | reverse complement strand
ATCCAGTTTAATATTTGCAGGAACGTATTCTGTCAGTGTTCAAAATGACACTTTAATTTCTGGAGATTTCCAATTGAGTTTTATTACTCCGGCAGGAACAAATGGTTTGGAATTTAATGAAGTTGAAAATAAAATTTCAATTAATATTTTAGCAGGCCATCATGGCGGGTTAGGTCGAGTGGAATTAGGAGGGTGCATTAACTCTGTTCGCAAAACTTAACAGGAGGGTAGGTGTCAGGATTCATTAATATAGCCAAGGCATTAAAAGGAGTTCAAATAGGTTTTATTAATTGTACTGATTCCATTGAAAGTGGAGTAATGATTGGTTTCCTTTCGTTTGCAAGGAATGGTTATCATCATGTGGAATTTGAGGTAAATGAGTCCATATATGGAACTTTAAATTTTAAAACGGGAACAAAAAGATTTTATAATATTTTGTACGTTGGCGGATCAGTTACTGACAACGACCTTTATTGGGGATTTGGTTATGGGGTAGGAACCATGTTTTATTTTACTCAAAAGCTGGTAATGAGTGTGGATTTAATGATAAGTCACATTAATAAAGAAAAGGATTTACTTCCTGATTTTCACTATCTCTTCCTAAACTTGAAACCTCCAAGCCCTATTTCTCGTAGACTAAGTAATGAGTCTCTTTAGATCAACCGTATCATTTTTAATTATAAGCGTAGTTAGCTTGAGTGTTTTAGGAGGAGAGGAGCACAAGGAGCACTATCAAAAGGCATTTCAAGAACAACATCAAATGTTGAAAGGTGAAAACCCTGTGGATTTCAAGCGAGCTGTTTTTGTGACTGAAAACAGTTATCACAAGGGGGAATTGAGCTATCATGATTTCAATAAAGAGATAAAAGAAACAGCAAGTAAACTCAAGACTTTCATTGTGGAAAGTGAAATGACTACCTACGAAACTGCTGGTAATTGGGCCGTTTTTACTTTTATGTCGGAGGAGTTGTCAATTAATAACTACACAACTTTTACCTACGATTTTGACGATTACTTTGGGGAAACGGATTTCACAAAAATGTTCGTCACAAAATTAATGAGTTCGAAAAGAGGAAATTGTCACTCTTTGCCTTATCTGTATAAAATTCTTTGCGATGAGTTAGGTGCTGAATCACATTTGGCAATAACCCCCAATCACGTTTACATTAAGCATGTGGCTGAATCTGGCAGATGGGCAAACGTGGAACTCACCAATGCTAGTTTTCCGAAAGACAGGTGGATAATTAAGGACTTTAAACTTCCCAAGAAAGCAATTGATAATAAGCTTTATATGCAGGCACTTTCAAACAAGGAAACCATAGCTTTTACCATGTTTGATTTAGCTAATTCATATGAAGTACAATTCGGGATGGACAGTTTTTACTTGTCTGTGGTGGACACAGCATTAAGTTACTTTCCTAGCTGTGTACCGTTACTAATGAACAAGGCCAATTACTACACGGAACTTGGGAATAAGGAACAAAAAAGCGAAAAACCCAATTTGGAATATTTGAATCAATTACGAAAAAAGGAAACGTTTATTGATCAACTTATTAGTGATTTAGGGCATCAAGGCATGTCAAAAAAAATGTATGATAAGATGGTTCGTATGATGGATAAGGAGATGAAAAAGCAAAAGAAGAACCAAGACAGGAAAAGACTCAAGGAATCCAAGAAAATAGAAAAGGAAAATAGAAAAAGAGAAAAGAAAACCACTTAAAAACCAGCATCATGAAAAAAATTGCATTCATTATTTTAGTATTTGGTTTTGCCGTAGGAGCAAAAGCACAAAACAGCGTTGAAGGCACTGGTGAACCAGTAGTTGAAATCGAAAACGATTGCATACAAGAGGAAACCGAAGACCATTATGAAGCAAAAAAGAAGCGAAAAAACAGGATGGCAGCTTATGCGACAATAGATCCGATGGCAAAAAGTACGGGCAGTAATAATCCCTATAATTTTGCAAGCAAAGAGGTGGTTGCCGAAGAGTCTGATTCAAAAATAAAAACAGCCTTAAAAAACATCAAGACTTTTTTTAGAAGAAAAGATGCGCAATAGAAGTTGCCGTTATTACATTTAAAATATACTCAAACCACATAGCTTTTCGGTTTTTCACTTGTCCATTTCCCTTTTCTCTTTGTTGAAAAACAAAACCGTAGCTATGTGGTTTGAGTATAGTTTCGACCAAAGCCATATTTTACTGAATTAATTTTTTGAATGTCGTCTAATTTGATGACATTCCGTGAACTTGTAAATTTCATTTTTGAGAATGTAGTAGTTACAAGAGCAGTATTCTCTAGTAACGTCGGATCCTGACAACGAAGCGGCATTATTACATGATGAAAGCAACAAAGTCAAACACGAAAATTTTGAAGATTGTAAATGATATTTTGTTCTTAAAATAAGACATTTATTAGGTTTGTTATTTGCCTGGAGTACCTGGTTCTGAGAGTATTGGTTGCGACTAAGAAAAATAAGGCACAGCAGGTTGACAATTTCATGTTGCTTTTGACCGAACGATCGATACAGCCAATCGAGTTCGTAACTGTTAAAACCCCCTTTTTAGTTCCAGCTTCACTGTAAGGGTGCAAGGATGGACACTTATTATCAATAATTTCGTCTCAAAAAATCCAGTTGTACGAATACCCTGCAAAGAGGGGTTTTATTCCTTCATCATTTTAAAAGTAAACCCTCCAATCACAATTATAACCACTGCCATGATTCCCCATAACCAATTTTCGTTTTCGAATAAAGGGTTAACACCTTCCTTTTGTTCAAAGGCATTTTCCACCTCAGGTCCTAATGTAGCAATGGAAATATTGTCTGGTATGTCTTTCTTGAAATGAACAATGTCGTAAATTGGATGATTCACACTGGGATTACCATATACCAATACTTGTTTGTTTGCCTCTCTTAACTTGGTTATTAAACTTCGTTTAAAAGCCTGGATTTTTACATCACGTATTGTTAAACTTTGGTTATCGTGGTTTGAAATTTCGATTCTGATGGTCTTTGCGAAAATGGTTTTAAAGTTCAAATCAGTTTTTTGAAAAGAGCTAAACGTGCCCGAAAAAAACTGCTGATAATTGTAAATCCAACCCTTTTCTGTTTCAAAACTATCAGTAACGAAACTCATTTTGAAAGGCCGATAATAATCTAAAGTGTCTTTAAAACGTATTTGAATTTTATCAATTGGTGTTAGTTTTCCCAACTTTACGTCAATTATTGTGTGGTTAGGTTTCGTCTTATTATCAACAATATAATCAACCCCTTTAATGCTGTCCAATTCGCCATGAGTCACGGTATTCATTTTTAGCTGCGCCTTATTTAGGGATGGATTATCGGGTCCTTTAATTAGCACCCTGAAGTATTTGTATTGGGCATCATTAAAATTTAGGGTCGTGTGTCTGAACGAAGTTTGCGCATTGGAAATAGCTAATATTCGCTCGTTTTTTAAAACGGTGAACCACTCCTTCATGTCCTGACTTCCTTCCAATCTTACATGTTTGTCAAAATTATTACGATTCAACAACAGCACTATTTGATTAATTACTTGGGTTTGCCCCACGTCAAAAGTGTAATAGTATCCATTGTGGTTTTGGACCTCATTAATTAATTTAAAATCTATTTTTTGGGTAACATGTTCGTCACGCTCCTTTTGAATAAAGTAAGGTTCCTCAAGTGTGTCATTGTTTTCACTAATGGAAAGCAACCTCACATCTTTAAAATCGGAAGATATTTTGTTATAAAGGTCAGTAGGTGCGTACAGTTTTTGCCACGACCCTTCACCTGACTGGAATGTTCGACTGTACTTGTAGTCATTGTACGATTTAGCTAAAAGTGAAAATGACATCACCATTAGCATTAAAAAAAAGATCCTAGCTTTCATCTGAAATAATGTGTTTGTACTTGTTGTATAAAAAGGATACTATCAGCAATAACACCCCTAAAGACATGAATACGATTGTTTTAGCAATGGTGTCTAAATGTGAAATGTCATACAAGAACAATTTGATTAGGGTGACTGCAAATAGGATAATAGCACCAATTCTTAAATGCTGTTTTTTATTTATGATTCCTAAAACAACTGTTGCTA
>JBLIBC010000251.1:0-4111 GCA_047632015.1 Glaciecola sp. | reverse complement strand
CGTTTGTCTTGTAACCAATAAGTAAGTTTTCGCTACAATCTTTAACCGGCAGACAACATAGCCAGCTTTTGACAAAAGTTCAATATCTCGTCGCTTCATCGAAGGTTCACTTTCGTTCATCTCTCTTATTCATACCTGATGCGTCTAGCACACCTTTTATTCATCATATTTTATTCTTTTGGTATTCATGTGCCCTTCGGGGAACCTCTAACGTTCAATTACTGGTTCAGCACCAAGAGGCGGTTTACTCCTTCCTCTTGCAAGGCGAAAGCGGCAGACCTACTACCATCTTTTGATCAACATTCAAATTCCGTATAAAGAGAATCTGATTCACGGCACACGCCGTCCCTAATTGTTTATAATCTTTGCTTTTGAAGGGGTCAAAACACGCAGTCAACACCCCAATACTTAACATAGAAATTAGCAGATAATTGGCTGAAAAATGAAAAAGACCAGTGAAGCCAACATACGCCAAGGTAGCGTAGACGACTGCTGTTCCTAAGCCAGCAATGCTTTCACCCCAAACACCTTTCCCTTGGTTGTTTAATTGAATCCCTGCAAATATTGCCCCTGCCCCCAAAAGGAGGCCAATGGCCGACCTTAACTCAGGTGGTAGCCAACCAGCGTCGGCCGCAATTTTTAAAAAATAAAGAAATGCAGTAAAAATAAAGGCCAATCCTAGCCCATTTATCCAGTTCATCTTGCCGTTGAATTTAGGTATACTTTTCATGTTGATTTGTTTTTAAGGTTATTGTAAAAGATTGATTTAATGAGATTGACTAGAGTATTTTGACGTGATCGTATTTAATAAACCCACATTCATCCATGAATCCGGTAACACCAGTTGAAATCCATTCGACAGAATCACTGTACGCACTCTTTACGTACAACATGCCTTCTTCAAAAGGAGCACACAACTCATTCAACCCTTTCCGAAATTCCACATGGATGCCTGGTAACGGTTTGCCGTCTCTGTCATCTTTTGTTCTTACGTAAATCACGCTTCTTCCCATCAAATCTTTTACTTCCACGTTGGCACTTTGAACAATCAACGATTTTAGTTCTTTGATGTTGATATCCTCGATCCCCCGACCATCGCAAGTCAACCGTAATTGTTTATCCAGCTTTATACTGCTCCCTTTTTTTTGTAAATACTTGCTAAAATTTTGAATCTCTAATTCCTTCACTTCCTGTCTCACTTGAAAAGTCGTAGATCCTGGTTTCATCTGCTTACCAATATTCACATATACTCTCTTCTTCCAGTTTTTAGGATGAAAACTGTACTTTTTGTTTTTTCCAAACACAAACGAAAAAGGAGTTCCAACCAAATTGTGTAAATGCATCGGCAAAATTGGAGCATTAATTTCTTGAGCCAATTTTTCAATTCCTTTCTTAAAGGGCATTATTTGACCTGTTCTACTTAATTGCCCTTCCGGGAAAATGCATACTAAATGTCCAGCATCAACTTCCTTTTTAACCCTTGCAGTAAATTCAGCTAATACTTTTTTGCTTTTTCCAGAAGCTATTGGAATCATGTGACAACGTTTAAATAAGCCATTTAACTTTTTGTTTTGATACACCGCTTCATGCATCACGAACCTTACATTCCTCTTCGTCCCCTCTAATATTGCTAAGGCATCTAAAAGTGATACATGATTACAAGCAATAATTCCTCCTTTGCTTGGAATGTTCTCTTGACCATGTATTTTAAACCTGAACAACACTTTAGACACCCCCGCAAGTAAACTACGTACTGATGAAATTGGTTGTACTATCAAACAAATTAATGCGATGATCAAAGCCAGTATTCCGATTACAATAAAAACTTGGCTCGACGAAAAAACACTGCTTAAACCAACAAACGTTACCGAGGAAATCAATATGCTTAAGAACACAACCATGTTACTGTAGGCCAACACCTGTCCAATTCGATCACTTGAAGTTTTATCCTGTACCCAAGCATTTAAAGGTATTTTGAATAATCCTCCAAAAAATGAAAGCACCATCAAAACTGAAATAAACAGCAAGTAGGAATTCATTTTTGCCAAGACAAGCAATGACACTCCCATCCCTAAAGCAGCAAAAAACAAAGTGCCTAGAGCGACTCTCCTGTTGTTCCATCTACCAGATACAAAACAACCCAAGCCAATTCCTACCGCAACAAGAGCATTAATAATCCCTGTACTTGAAGCGCTTAACCCCAATTGTTCTGGACAATGAATTAATAAATTCATTTGAATCATTGAAGCGATAAACCAAAACGAACCCAATGCAAAAATGGCAGCATTTACCCCTTTTGATGACTTGTTAAGTTTATGTTGCTGCTTTAAAAAAGCAAGAGGATTAATCGTACTGGTCTTTTTTTGAACTCCAGGTGTTTTACTTTTCAGAAAACTACTTTGAACCATACCTAAAATTGCAATAAACACCATAAGACCTACTAAAATCAATGTTCTATTTGATTCTATATCTGCTACAAATCCCGCGACTAAGGTTCCTACTAATACTGCACTAAATGAAAGTAATTCCATCACTCCAAGTTTTGACCCCGTGCTTTTAGTTCCCAAATACTCTTTAATTAATCCATATTTCGCAGGGGAATACAAGGCACTTTGAACCCCCATTAATAACATTGCCACTAAAACCAAAGGCAACGATTCCAAAATAAATCCAGTTGAAGCTATTAACACAATTGGTAGTTCGGCCACTTTCGCCCACTGATATATTCTCGCTTTTTTAAACCGTTCAGCTAACGAACCTGCTAATGGAGATAGTAAAATAAAAGGCAACACCATAAGTGCCGAAGCAAGAGCAATCACATTTTCCTTTTGATCTGACGGCAACCACATAACTGCAATAAAACAGATGAAATTTTTGAGTAGGTTATCATTGAATACACCAAGAAACTGTGTGCTAAAAAAATTAATCCAAGTCTTTTTCATAATCGATCCCTTTTGTATTAGTTCTGGTCAAAACTATTTGAATAACTCAAGGGGTACAATTCAATAATTTAAATTTACGTACTTTTAAAAACAAACAATTACTTCGTATAACGATTGTTTAAAGAGTTTTTATCACTAAATTTCGTATTTTTATTTTGTGGATAACCTAACTGAAATAATTTCAACCTTAAACAATGAGCAGCAAAAGGATTTTGTAGCATTTATCCAAAGAAACAAATACCGAAAAGACAGGAAAGACCTGAAATTATTTGAGTTACTGAAAACTGAAAACCTACTTACCGCAACTGTAATTGCTAAAAAACTCGCCTGTCCTAATGTAAATGCCTACCATACAGTCCGAAAAAGGCTTTTCAAACACTTGTCAGATTTTATTGTTGCTCAAACAAGTACATCAGACGCTTCTGCTTCAAGCCACATTAGCACTTTATTGTCAGTTGTTCGTTACCTGTTTGAAAAAGGACTTTTAAAATATGCCTGGAAGTATTTAGAAATAGCTGAACATACTGCTCAAAAAAATGATCATTTTGACTATTTGCACAGTATTTACCTGATTCAATTAGAGAGAGCACACATCCGACCTGACTTAAATTTTGACGAAATTATTGATAAGTTTAACGAGAACAAAATCAATTTAGAACGAGCAGAAAAAGTTCATGTGGCTGTTGCAAGCCTTCAAAATAAACTGCTAAATCAAGATTTAGATGTAGCAGCTATTGATTTTAGCACCATCTTATCAGAGACTCTTGATCAGCTTTCCATTAACCAAGCAATCTTAAACAGACCAAGAATTGCGTTGACGTTTGTTAAAACCTTTAGAAAAATTGCATTGAGAACAAAGAGCTTCCTGCCTTTGCAACTTTTGCTGGAACAAACCCTAAATTTATTAAGGTCGAAAAACAGTCAAATTATCGAAGAGGTCTTAGCTGAATTGTATTATTATTTGGCTCATACGCAATTTAGAAACCGTCAATTTGAGCCATCCAAACGTACGCTGAATCTTGCCCATCAGGAGTTTAAAAAGACTAGCAATGCTTTTCAGAAACCATATGCAATAAAAAGAAAACAATTAAGTGCAGCGCTTCTGCTTTTCACTCGGGAACTTCCTTTAGCTATTGAAGCATTAAAATCTGTCGTAGGCCAAAAAGAAG
>JBLIBC010000250.1:0-4120 GCA_047632015.1 Glaciecola sp. | reverse complement strand
TAATTGATCGGATAATGTAAAATCTTTGTCCGCTTTGGCTTTTGCCCTTAAATTGAGGAGCATTTCAATTAACTCACCCGATTTATCATTTCCATCTGAATCCTTTTTTTGCTCTTTTTCAATTCCCATTATATCAAACAAAAACACTTGCATTAATTGCTGCATGCTAGACACATCAGTGGCAGTAACCTTAAGCTTTCCATCTTTCGCCCCATTAATTTGTTTTACCATATCAAACAAAGCAGCGCAAACCATTGGCGTATTAAAATCATCATTCATCGCGGAATAACACCGTGCTTCAAATTCACTGACATTGACATCTGAAGAATCTGAAACTTTCAACTGCTTTAATGTTTCCACTGCAGTAAGTAATTTTTTTAACGCTTTTTCTGAAGAAGACAAAGCATCACTACTTAAATCCAAAGTACTTCTGTAATGACATTGCATCATGAAAAACCTAACAGCGGCTGGGCTGTACGCTTTATCAAATACATCTGTATTTCCTTCAAACATTTCCATAGGCAAGAAAAACTTACCTGTGCTTTTACTCATTTTTTCACCGTCCAATGTTAGCATGTTGGCGTGAAGCCAATATTTAACAGGATTTTTCCCTGTCACGGCAACGTTTTGAGCAATTTCGCACTCGTGATGTGGGAATTTTAAATCCATACCTCCACCGTGAATATCAAAAGTTTCTCCTAAATATTTTGTACTCATTACGCTGCACTCCAAATGCCAACCAGGAAAACCTTGTCCCCAAGGAGACTTCCATTGCATGATATGTCTTTCGTCTGCTTTTTTCCACAATGCAAAATCAAGCGGTGATTTCTTCTCACTTTGACCAGCTAAATCAGCTCTAGTATTAGATAATAAATCTTCGGTTTTTCTTCCCGAAAGCGTTCCGTAATCGTGAATTTTACTAAACTTTTGTACATCAAAATAAACTGAATCATTGGATACGTAACCGTAACCTTCCTCAATTATTTTTTTAATATACTCAATCTGCTCCATTAAGTGACCTGTTGCAGTAGGCTCAATACTAGGAGTTAACGTATTAAACATCTTTAACACGTCATGAAATCCGTTGGTGTATTTTTGAACAATTTCCATTGGTTCCAAATTATCCAACTTGGCCTTTTTCGAAATTTTATCTTCTCCATCATCAGCATCATTTTCCAAATGTCCAACGTCGGTAATGTTTCTCACATACCGCACTTTATATCCCAAGTGAAGTAAGTACCGATAAATGACATCATAGGATATAAAAGTCCTACAATTGCCAATATGTACATCGTTATAAACTGTTGGACCACAAACATACATTCCCACTGAAGGAGCTGCTAGTGGTTCAAATTTTTCTTTTTTTCGTGTATAGGTATTATACAGACTTAGATTCTTGTCCATTTTATTTTCCGATGACCATGTAATCACGACACGCACTTACTTCCACATCGATATTGGCCGCGGTCATGTCTGACACAATAATTTTTGTTTTGACTAATTTAATTAAAGTAGTGTCAGGAACTTCTTTATATGTTAAGATTTCAACACTTTCAAAAGCTTTTTCTAACTTTCTTAATTTCAATATAAATTCTTGTAGTTGTGGTTCATTGCAATCCTCAACCATGTTTATCAAGTTTGTTAGTCCACGTTTTTGGTCTCCAATTTTTTTCCAAATTTCTTCTGTACCGCTGTCCTCAGTCTTTAAATGAGTAGCGATGTACAATCCTTCAATCCATGCCCCCGCTAAAATTGCTTTTGCAATAACGGAACGGTCGTTTTCTTGTAAATAAAAATCGGTTTCCAGGTATGTGTAAGAAACAATTTCCATGATAGAATCCTTACTAGAGGAATTCTCTTCCAGCCTCGTAAATAATTCCTCTTTGAAAACTCCCTCAATATCGAGTTCTTCCGACAACCCTTGTGCTGCACTCATAAACAACATGGCTTGCTGAGGGTAATCAAACATGCTAGTAAAGCTCAGGTCAGCAAAATACACTCCTAAATTCAAGGCTCGTGTGACATCAGTATTGTACTTTCCTTCAGCCTTTGGATTACTTAGAATTTCAACATCGTAAATGGTATTAGTTTCGTACAAAATTTCTGCCATTTCTGAGGGTGAAGGCAAATTATACACCACCTTTGAAGCCGTTTTAAGCTCGTTTAATTGTCTAGCAGAGTACACAAATTCTTGAGCTGGCTCATTATTAGAATCAGTGCTGGGAGGAGCAATTTTAACTTCTTCACCACAACTAACCATCAATATCAATGACAGTATCACTAAAATGGACTTTTCCACGCTCAATTTGTTTTTATATACAAGCTAAAAGTAACACAATTTCATGTGGATATGAAGATTGTGCTGTTAGTTTTTTATCACTATACACTCTAAATTCAGGTGAAATTTTAAATATACTTGTCAGTAGCTATACAAGTACTACATCACGTATATTAAAATCTGCAAGATGAAAACGACATTTATTCTGATTACATGCTTTTTTTTAAGCCTAATTACAATGGCTCAAAACCAGCGCCCAGACTTGCCTGACACTACTCACAAAGTGTATAAAAAAATCATGATTATTCCATTTGAATCTCAAATGTACTTATGTGGTATTCAACGCAACATAGCTGCTGAATCTAAAAAATCGCACAGTCAAATCGTCAGGTTTTTTCGCTATGGATTATCCTCGCAGCTTCAAAATAAATTTTTGTATTCGTACAGTACCGCTTCATTAATTCACTTTAATGACAGCACGAAGGACTTGCTAAAAACTTACGCCAGCATTGGTTACAAGTTTGAACCTTACCAAAAAGAGCTCACTACTGAGGAAATTGAGGCTAAAAAAAAGAAGAAAACAAAGGCCATTTTCAAGAAAAAAAAGCGCTCAAAAATTAGTAGAGGTCAATTGGTTTCAAGAAAAACAACGCAACCGCAATTTGCTTCACTTCAAATTAAAAACAAAGCAATACTCGCTTATTTAAGCAACAAATACCACACTGACTTATTTGTATTCATTACTGAATTGGATATTCAAAACAATATTTCTGATCAAACAACATTAGTTAACAACAAATACACCCGAGATTTAAGAGCGCATTACGCTATTATAGATTACGAAGGTAAATACATTTCCAAAGGAGTTGTAAGCACAACGTTTCCAAACACCGTTAACTCCGTGCAAGAAATCACATCGGTGTATTTCCCAATATTAGCGGACAAACTAGTACTTAAACTGCCTAAAAAAATTCAATTGATTAAAAAAAAGATAGATCCTTTAGAAAAAATTAAGCCACACGGAATGTGATAAAACTGGAAAAAGAAAACACATTAAAAAAATGAAATAATCCAAAAAAAAGGAACTAAACAAACTTTAATTTACGATCAATAAAGTTACAATAGCAACCACTTGAATGGCAATTATTATAATAATGTGATTTAATCCTTTTGCATGTTCCATGGTACTTATATAACGTAAGTACATCCTTTAAGTTGATTTGAATACTAATGTTTTTTAAGTTTTTTTAAGTTTTCCCCTAATCACGCACAGCCGCAAGTAACCGACTCTTCAAAAGCAGCAGTTCTGCCTCTTGTTTTTGTACTAAAGTATACTCATGAAAATCAACTTTAAGTGTCCAAATGTAGGATTCTAACCTTCGGATTTCCCACTCAATGTTTCTGATGGTTAAAAACCTCCACACTTTAGTAGTCGAAAAATTGTTTTCAATTGCTTGAAATTTTGAAGTAAAAGGAACCAAAACAAAAGTGTATCCTTCAAAAAACGTTTTCACATGAAAATTTCCCGCTGTCAATAAAGCGATTGGTTTCCCTCCATCATCCTTAATGAATCTTTTCAATGGTAAATTTAACATCATAAGTTGTGACCATTCGTACACCCTGTTTGCATCTATTTTTTTCATCTTATATAATTTAGGTTTGTAATTAACATATGCAATTATACAGTGGCAAACCTCAAGGAGCTTACGGTTGTACTTTTTTTGTAGCTTTATCGCCATGAAAAATCAACTTACCTCTTTGTTATTGTTAATGACATTAATCATAGTAGGTTGTAATTCCGAACCAAAAATTTTAACAGCTCAAGATATTGTGGATGCTTCC
>JBLIBC010000249.1:0-4125 GCA_047632015.1 Glaciecola sp. | reverse complement strand
TGGAATGACTGCAAGTGAATTAAGGAAATCATATCCTAACTATTTCATTTCAAAAAATAAGATTCAATTAACACCAGAAATTGATGTTGATGAGGTGTTAGCTCAAATGGAAAAAAAGTACGCACATGAAAATGTAAACACAGTGGATGGGGTGAAAATTGACTTCGCCGAAGAATGGGTGCATTTAAGAAAATCTAATACTGAGCCGATTATCAGGATCTATTCTGAAAGTAAATCTGAGGAAAAAGCAGAGGCTTTAGCTCAGCAAATCATTGGTGACATTAAAAGTATAGTGGGATAGGAAATAGTTTAACAAACAAAAAAGGCTTTAGCATAATTGCTAAAGCCTTTTTTGTTTGTGGTAATGTTGCATTAAGGAAACTTAGGAAATTTTGAAAAATCTCTTTTTCTCTTTTCTAAAAATGCATCCCTTCCTTCATTAGCTTCTTCAGTACCGTAAGCTAACCTTGTTGCTTCACCAGCGTAAATTTGTTGACCTACTAAACCGTCATCAATAAGGTTGAATCCAAACTTCAGCATTTTTATAGCTGTCGGGCTTTTGGTCATTATTTCTTGTGCCCATTCATATCCTACTTGATCTAATTCATCGTGAGGAACAACTTTGTTTATCATTCCCATTTCAAAAGCTTCTTGAGCTGAATAATCGAGTCCTAGGAAAAATATTTCTCTAGCTCTTTTTTGACCGACTTGTCTAGCTAAGTATGCTGATCCAAATCCACCATCAAAACTTGCTACGTCAGCATCTGTTTGTTTGAAGATTGCATGTTCTTTACTGGCAATAGTCAAATCGCAGACCACATGTAAACTATGGCCTCCGCCAACACACCAGCCTGGAACTACAGCAATAACCACTTTGTTCATGAACCGTATTTGACGTTGAACATCCAATATGTTAAACCTATTTATTCCGTTGCTTCCTTTGTAACCAGTGTTTGACCTTACTCTTTGATCTCCTCCTGAACAGAATGCCCAGCCACCATCTTTTGTTGAAGGTCCTTCTCCAGTAATTAAAACTACACCGATGTCTTGACTTTCGTGACAAATAACAAGTGCTTCCCAAAGCTCATCCACCGTAAGAGGGGTGAATGCATTTCTACATTCAGGACGATTAATAGCGATTCTAGCTACGCCGTTGAATGTTTTGAAGGTGATTTCCTTGTACTCTTTCTCTACTTTCCAGTCTAATTTTTCCATTCGCTAGTCTTGGTGTTTTATTTTTTTGAAGTAATTTTTTAAAATATTTGGGTTCAACTCATTGTTAGTTTGGATCTCAACAATACAAGCAGTGTTGTAGTTGTCTCTGTAGACTGTATTTAAAGCCCTGTCTAGTTCTTTTTCGTCTTCACAGTTGTGATATTCTAAGCCAAACGTTTGAGCCAAGTGCTTAGCGTTTAAATCATGTTTGGCTTCGAAATATTCTTCTAACTCTTTAGTGGAAGAGGGTCCGTCAATTATTCTAAAGATGCTTCCTCCTTTGTTGTTTATAACAATGATTCTTAAGTTTTGAGGCATTGGCTTTATCCAGAGTGCGTTGGAGTCGTAAAAGAAGCTTAAATCTCCGCTGATAACGGTTGTTGTTTTTTTGCTTTGTGTAGCTGCGCCAACAGCTGTACTTATGGTTCCGTCAATTCCACTGGTTCCTCTATTGCTATAACAATTTAACTGTTTGTTAGCAATTTTGTCAAAGAGGTTACTGTACCGCACTGCAGTAGAATTTGCAAGTTGTAAGTTACTGTTGTTTGGAATTGTGTTTAGTATGAGGTCAAAAGCTTTAAGATCTGAAAATTCAACTTCCTTCATGAAGTTTTTGAATGTTTCCAGTAAGTCATTGTCCAAATCCTTCCAGTTTTTATTATAGTTTCCTTGTCTGCTTAGCCCCACAAATGCGGGGAGGAATTTCTCAGGGCTAACAGGTATGATTTTGCTTAAACTTTTGTAGGTATCAATGTAGTCGTTGGATGCATTAACATGCCAGTGCTCTTGTGGTGGATTGTTTCTTAAAAAAGCTTTTATTTTTTTACTTACTACAGGTCCTCCTAAAGTGATCAATAAATCAGGTTGAAAGTCAACTGTATTTTTTCCTTCGATTCCAACGAGTAGCCTGTCAATGCTTCGGTTAAAATCATCTCCAAACAAATTGGATGTGGTTTCAGTTAAGACTGCCACGTGATCTTGTTGGGCAATTTGAACTAACGCGTCATTTATCTTGCTGTTTGGATGTAGTAGGCCGGTAACAACCAATACTTTTTCATATTCCGACCAGCTCTTTTTTAATGATTCAATTTCAAAATCAGGTAATTCAAGCAGGGTGGATGTGGTTGAAAATTGTTTTGGTAACGGAACATTACTGTAGTCTTTAGTTTCGTACAACGGTTCTCGCAAAGGAAAATTTATGTGGACAGGACCAGATTCAGGGTAATGAGTTGATTCAATAGCTTCTGAAAAAATCCGGTTACAATGCCATATCTCTTCCTCGGTACTTGGCTCAGTTGGTAAATTAAAGGACTTTTTAATGAAGTTACTGTATACGTTTTCTTGACGAATAGTTTGACCATCCATTTGATCAATCCATTCAGCAGGCCGATCCGCAGTAATCACTAATAAAGGAATTTTTTGATAGTATGCCTCAGCAATGGCCGGAGCGTAATTTAATGACGCTGTACCCGAAGTACAAACGATAGCCACTGTTTTATTGGTTTGTTGAGCAATTCCCAAAGCGTAAAAAGCCGCCGATCGTTCATCTACAATTACGGTAGTGGCAATACTAGGATGTCTGTTAAACGTGATACTCAATGGAGCATTTCGTGAGCCAGGGGAAATTACTACGTGTTCAACGCCTTTAGCAACACACGTTTCCACAAGGTTTCTGACTGCTATTTTATTGGAGTATTGCATGTGTTTTTGTAAGGTAGTAAAAGTATCAAATAGCCTTTAATAATTTTAGCAAGAATGGATTATTTATTTAATTAGGCTCAAGCGCCGCTAAATATAAGTTCCACAACTGTTTTGTATTAGTCTAAATTGTATTGTTACGTGAAATGAACTTACGCTACTTAGTTATGAGAAAAATATTAATTCTATTTTTTGTTCTTCCTATTGTTTTATTTGGACAAAGAGCAGATGTCTGGGTGTTTGGAGCTAGTTACATGATGGATTTTAAAGAGTCTACACCTCAGGTGAAGTACATTGATGTTTCCAACAGTGCTAACAGCTCCGAAGGAGAAATCAGTGCTGTGTATTGTGATGAAAACGGAAACTTGAAATACTTTTTTTTGCCTAATGTAATTCGAGGTGTTGATTTAGATACTTTAGAAAACGGAGCAGAAATTAATAATAATCAAACAAATACGAGAGGAGCTATGTTTGTTCCTTATCCGGGGCAATCTGATTCTGTCTTGTTTTTGGCAACCACGAAAACGGGTTCTTCGGCTGCTGGATATTTATATCAGTCTGTGGTTTACAATGATACGGTGGTTCGAAAGAATATCCTTGTAAGCAGTAATAAAGTAATTGAAGGAGTGACAGCAATTCCTCATGACAATGGAATTGATTATTGGATTCTGTCTCATTCTGCTGACAGTGGTTCGAATGAATTCCAAGTATTCCTGTTAACAGCGAGTGGATTGAGTTCAATCCCTGTGCTTTCAAACATTGGTTTGAAAAATGGGTGTTTGAATGGGGCTTGTGGCGATGCACAAGCAATTGAAGCTAATAGCTGTGGGAATAAGATTGCCTACATGTATTTAAATGAAATTCAAATTTTTGATTTTGATCAGCTAACAGGTGAGATTTCAAATTTGAGCACTACTATAATTGCTGACGCAGACACAATAGCTATTCCTAACGCTTACCCTGACATTTTTTACGGTTTAGAATTTAGTCCAAATGGTAATTATTTGTACTGCACTAGACTTTATAATAGGATAGTACTGCAATTGGACTTAACTACAGGAAGCGATACTCTTCATACTTTGAATACTGATACTATTGCAAACTTTTTTACAGCATCTTTTTCTCGTTTAGGAGATATCGATATTGCACCAAATGGGAAAATGTATGTTGCGCATCATACTTGGGGAGGGGCTCTAATTCCATTGTCTTCGA
>JBLIBC010000248.1:0-4129 GCA_047632015.1 Glaciecola sp. | reverse complement strand
ATTTTGTCTTTTTTACAACCTCCAAGAACAGTCGCAATAAATACAACAACGGAAACCAATAAAAAGGAAAATCTAATTTTTCTCACAACAAATAAATAACGGTAGAAGCTGACGAATATTTCGCAATCAGTTTTTAATTAACAGTCGAATATCTAAAACCTATTGATCTTGATGATCCATAGCATTCATCATTTTAATTACCCCTGATTCCTCAAACGTAGTACTAAGATTCAATGTAATTCCCCAAAGCATTCTCAAACTTAGGTTTCATTTCATCAATGAATCCGTAGCTTTCATGGTCAATTCTTAAGTCACCTTTAGTTACATGTCCAAGCATTAAGAATGGCGTTTTCTCTCTTTCCATCAAATCCAATAATAAATCGTGATCCCCTTCTTTAATTGAAACCATCACCCTCGACTGAGATTCTCCAAACAAAAAGGCATCCCTTCTGAATTCTTCAGGCAAAGTAATATCAAATCCTAACTCATTAGCTAAACATTTGTCAAACAAGCTCATGAACAACCCTCCATCGGATACATCATGACACGACTGTAAAATTCCACTTTGTATTAAATCTTTAATTGCCGCCTGAAGCTGAAACTCCTCTTCTAGTTCAAAATGAGGAGCTGGAGTTTCTTTAATCCCTAAATAATTTGTCAAATACTCTGATGAATTTAAATCATTTTGAGCTTTTCCAATCATAAAAATTAAATCACCCTTATTTTGAAAAGACAATCCAGTGTGAGTTCTCTTGTCTTCTAATATTCCTAGCATACCAATAGTTGGCGTTGGGAACACAGCTTTTACCACTCCATTGATGTTTGACTGGTTATAAAAAGAAACATTTCCACCCGTCACAGGAGTTCCAAATTTTTCACAAGCAGCACCCATACCTTTAATCGCTCCTACAAACTGCCAGTAAACCTCAGGATCATAAGGATTTCCAAAGTTCAAACAATTAGTAATAGCCACAGGCTCACCTCCAGAACACACAATGTTTCTTGAAGCTTCAGCCACAGCAATCATGGTTCCTTTTTCAGGGTCAGCTTGCACATACCTTGCATTACAATCAGTAGTAACAGCTAATGCTTTGTCAGTGCCTTTTACAGCTACGATCCCAGCATCACTTACTTTGTTTGTTGTTTTATTATTGGTTTGAACCATTGTATCGTATTGCTCAATCACCCACTTTTTTGAAGCCAAATTTGGGTTTACAATCATTGCATCAATCACCTCTTTTAAATCTAAAGGCTCATCCACATCCTTGATGTTGAATTTAAAACGCTCTTGATAAGATGCTGGTTCTTTATATTCTCTTTCATAAATTGGAGCTCCTCCTCCTAAACACAATGGTGGCGCAGGTACTTGAGCCACTTTTTCACCATTCCAAAAATACCTTAACTGATCACCTTCAGTTACTACACCAATTTCTTCAGCATGTAAATCCCACTTTTCAAAAATGTCAACAACCTCTTGTTCTCTTCCTTTTTTCACCACAACCAACATTCTTTCTTGACTTTCTGAAAGTAATATTTCAAATGGCTCCATACCTTTTTGACGAGTAGGCACTTGATCCAATTGGATGTCCATTCCGAAACCACCTTTTTCACTCATTTCTGAAGTGGAACAAGTAATTCCAGCCGCACCCATATCCTGCATACCGATAATAGCATCGCTATCAGCTAATTCCAACGACGCTTCCAATAATAATTTTTCTTGAAAAGGATCACCAACTTGAACTGCTGGTATTTTATCTTCTGAATCTTCAGTAATGTCTTCCGATGCAAAAGTTGCTCCGTGAATACCATCCTTACCAGTTGCTGAACCAACAATAAAAACTGGATTCCCAGCTCCTTTTGATATAGCACTTAGCATTTTACCATCCTCCATTATACCCACACTCATGGCATTAACAAGCGGGTTAGTATTATAACTTTCATCAAATACCACTTCTCCTCCTACTACTGGAACACCAAAACAATTTCCATAATGTCCAATTCCTGAAACTACACCTTTAACCAACCACTTTGTTTTTTCTTCCTTAATTGAACCAAACCTCAAAGAGTTTAACTGAGCAATCGGTCTTGCCCCCATTGTAAAAATATCTCTGTTTATACCACCAACACCAGTAGCCGCGCCTTGAAAAGGCTCTAAAGCCGACGGATGATTATGTGATTCAATTTTAAAACAACAAGACAACCCATCACCAATGGAAACCAAACCAGCATTTTCCTCACCAGCTTCAACCAAAATTCTTTCCCCCTTACGCGGTAAAGTTTTCAACCACTTAATAGAGTTTTTATACGAACAATGCTCACTCCACATTACTGAAAATATACTTATTTCAGTGTAATTTGGAGTTCTTCCTAAAATCGATTTAATCCTGTCAAATTCCTCAGGCAGTAATCCTAATTCCTTTGCTAAGTCGTAATCTATTGCGATATCCTCTACTGTTGACATATAGTGTGTTATTTTAAAACCTTTAAATACTCAAGTATTGTTCAATAATTGAGCTTACAAAAATAAAATTATTGACCAAGCAACAGCCATCAAACAGCTACAAATTATAGTAATGTTTTTAACAATTTCAAGAATCAAGTTGAAAGCCCGAATTACCACAAAAAAAGAGCGACAATTACGTCGCTCTTTTTCACCTTAAACCAATCATTGATAGCTTAACTCAAATTGCCAACCTCACATTCCAACTGCACTAACATTGTCACCAACCAACAACTCTCAACCTAGTATTATACAACCTACAAACCTTTACCTCCTGCACTTTCTATTATCCAAATCAATCTCTTTCACCTTTCCTTTTGAAGTGGTTAAAGTCGCTACATTATCACACGTACCATCACCAAAATCAATTGTTCCTTCTCGTCTACCCATGTCAATGAATAATTTTCCTGATCTCGGATACTTACAAACTCCAGGAGTAATGTGGATTGCCTCCGTAATCTCTCTTGTAATAGTATGCTTTCCAGCTGTAATTGTGGCATTTCCAGTAATCATGAATTCATCATCAGCCCTGTCACAGGTTTCACGTCCAACAGTCCATTCTCTTTGACGACTAAACACCCTGTTTCTTGACCTCTTCCCTTTAGTTGCAGTAATATCTCCATCAATTGAAAACACTAAGTTACCAGCGGAATTATCACCTTGATTAACCACCACTCTTTCACCCTCTAGACTTACCTCATTCACTGAAAAATTTTCAAACGTAATTGTTCTAGATGCACCAACCACCAACATTTCATCAGTTTGAGTAATAATCACTTTTCCCAGTTTTGTTCTTCCGTTTTTGGTTTCACAGCCCGATCCAAAATCAATGGTAATAGTTTTAGGAAAACTTTCTCCCGATTCAGTTACCCTTGCGCAGTCAGGCAAATTATGTTTGAATCCCTGCCCCTCACAATCCTCATGAGTCCCAACTATTTCATCATGCTGAACATCTTGCTGCTCCATTTCCGAATTAACCACTTCATCGTAAGCTTCTAATTCACTGCTGCTCAAATCATCCTTTTGACAAGCCACCACTGTTAGCGCAATTGCGAATACTCCTATTGTTTTAATGTACTTTTTCATATGTGTATAAATTAATTAGTTATGCACTTAAGATGCAATAGATTTAAAAAGGTTTAATTCACATTGTAAAAAACTTTATTTTTGCAGCATGGATTTACGAAATCTTAGTAAAAACGACACCATCATTGCATGTGCAACTGCACCAGGAATGGGAGCCATAGCCGTAATTAGGATAAGTGGTCCTGAGGCAATTAAAATTGTAAATAAAAATTTTAAAAGTTTCGTTAAAGGTAAGTCCTTGCTTAAAGCAAAGTCCCACACAGCAAATTACGGTGAATTGTTTAACAGCGCAAGTGCAGAATCCAAGGCTATCGACGAAGTATTAGCTACCCTTTTCCATGACGGAAAATCATTTACAGGTGAAGAAACCGTTGAAATTTCCTGCCACGGCTCCACCTATATAGTAAAGGCCATTTTAGATTTATTTTTGAATCAAGGTGTCAGAATTGCCGACCCAGGAGAGTTCACCATGCGAGCCTACCGAAACGGAAAGTTTGATTTAGCACAAGCCGAAGCCGTTGCCGACTTAATACATTCAAGCAA
>JBLIBC010000247.1:0-4140 GCA_047632015.1 Glaciecola sp. | reverse complement strand
TAAGATGGAATAGTTGGGACACAATATCTGAACCACTGCATTTACTATTTGACATAGGAGACAGAATCATTAATCCTTTTGCTCATCCTAGAACGTGGGGAGTAACCCTGTTCATGGGGCTGTTTTTAAACATCATTTATTGGTCGTTTAAATTTATATCAAAAAGGAAACTTTAACTTTTGCAGTAAGTCCAATGAACAGCATACAGAATGGAAAAATCCTTTTAATAACTCACGATACTGTAAATGAAAGAAAATCTGATAATCACATCTTTAAATTCTATTAAAATATATAGGTAGAAAGCCAGTAACTCCATACTTTTGATTCACAAAAGAAATTATACCATGGCAACTCGAAACATACCGGTAACAATATATGCAGAAATGACTCCTAATCCAGAGGTCATGAAATTTGTAGCTAATAAAATATTGAATCCTGGTGCTCCAATAGATTTTTCATCCAGTGCTGATCCTAGTGCTGCTCCATTAGCTGAAAAGTTGTTGAATTTTCCATTCATTGAAAACGTATTTATTTCCAATAATTACGTGTCTGTCACTAAAAATGACAAAATTGAATGGGACATGGTGGTCATGGAAACCCGAGAATTTATCCGTGACTACATTGGCAACGGAAATGAAATAATTAAAGAAGGTGCTTTACAACCTCATGCCATTAAGCAAGATCAGTTGAAAGACAAAAAAGGTGATGAGGTAAAATACAATGTTTCAGAAACTGAATTAGATGAAAAAATAATTGATGCCTTGAACGAGTTTATTCGTCCGGCTGTTGAATCAGATGGTGGCTCAATTGACTTTGTCAATTTCAAGGATGGAATTGTCACAGTGGCATTAAGAGGTGCTTGTTCTGGATGTCCATCATCCACCGTTACCCTAAAACAAGGAATTGAAGGTTTGCTAAAAAGAATGTTTCCAGAGGTTAAGGAAGTAGAGTCGCAAGCGCTTTAATAAAGTAAAATTCTTAAATTTAAGCACCTAATTTAGATACATGTTTTGATGGCAGTGTAATACTATTGTTAGGGCCATGATTTTAAATTTTTCGTTCATTTTTTTTCTGATCGCAAATGTTAGTCTCCAAACTCCTATAATCAAAGTCTGCAATCAGAGAAACTGACCTAAGATGATTACGTCGAATTGACAAAGGTGTATTGCACTCATTTTGACGACTAATCTTACCATCTAAAATGAATGTCAGATAAAAGCACACATTTAAAATATTTTTAAACCTTGCTAGGTGCGAGTTTCCGAAACCATCATCCATAAAATTTACTTTTTATGAAACAATTTTTACTTCTCCAACGTAGTAATTAAGCGTCCCATTGAAATAAAGAATGGAAAAAATGAAATCGGAATTTAAACTGAAACAAGCTTAAGTTGGATGTTTATCAACTCCTCTCATAAAACAATACTTCTGAAGATTATGATCCTATCGTTCATTCTTTGGATGCAAATTTCTTGTAAAAAAGACAAGGAAGAAGTGGAAAACGGTTCAAACTCTAGTGTCAGAACCATGCAGCAGGAATTAGATTTTATAGAAACAAAGGCAATCTCTTTAGAACAAAATAGCTCTGGATGTTGGGAGGCTACTTTTGACGACGGTATTATCATGATATACGTTCCTTCAGGAACCACTACCATGGGGAACGATGCGATTTCAGAAAACGATGTGGACGGAAACTGTCCTTCACCTGCTCATAAAATAACATTATCACATTATTGGATTTGTAAAACACCAGTTACTATTGGACAATTTAGATCATTTGTTGATGCAACATCTCACGTAACTGAAGTGGAATATAGCAGCCATGATGGTGCTTACGTTTATGACTTTGAAGAAAAAGGATTTATTCAAAAAAAGGACTGCTATTGGGATAACGCATTCAAGTAGGTTACAGCAAAGTATTCTGTTTTAAATGTGAACGATGAACACCCCGTAAGTTGTGTAACGTGGAATGATTGCATAGCCTACACTAATTGGTTGTTTACGAAAACAGGATTAACATTCACCCTTCCTACTGAAGCGGAATGGGAAAGAGCGGCAAGAGGAACTGACCAAAGAATTTATCCATGGGGAAATCAAACTCCTAATGGAACAAGAGCAAATTATGCCGATGATGTTTTTAATCAGTATTTCCAAGGAACCGAACAAGCTGTAGTTCATGTTGGTGTAAATGATGGTTTTGGAATTACCTCTCCTGTTTATTCATTTCCTAACGGGAAATCACCAATTGGAGCCTATGACATGGCGGGAAATGTAATTGAATGGGTTTATGATGCAGAATACAGCTACACGACCGAACGAAGAATTAATCCAATTAATAAATCGGGAAGCAGGAAACTTCAACGAGGTGGGTTTTGGGTTGGTTCTGCTGGAAGAATTGGCGCAAACCCAAATGAAATAGAAGACGGGCACAACATCAGATCTGACAGCCGTGAAGGTGACAAAGCAAACAGTGCTGACGATCATTTAGGGTTTAGAATAGCAATATCTTATACTGTTATGTAATCTATCTTACTAAGTTTAGTACTTTTGACTAATGTCTATTCCTGCTCAACTAAATCAAATTAAAGGTACATTACCAAATCACGTAACTTTAGTTGCTGTGAGTAAAACCAAACCTAATGATCAGTTAATGGTTGCTTATGACGCCGGACAAAGGGTTTTTGGAGAAAACAAAGTCCAAGAATTGGCTCAGAAGTACGAAGACTTACCAAAAGATATTGAATGGCATATGATCGGTCATTTGCAAAGAAACAAGGTAAAATACATAGCACCCTTTGTTAATTTAATTCACGCGGTAGATTCTGAAAAACTACTAAAAGAAATAAATAAGCAGGGTAAAAAAAACAACCGGATTATTAATGTTTTACTGCAAATTCACATTGCTCAAGAAGAAAACAAATTTGGATTTAACGAAAGTGAAATCTCCACATTTCTTAACTCGCAATCATTGAGCGCCTATCAAAACATTCAAATCATCGGATTAATGGGCATGGCTACCAATACAAAAACAAAAGAACAAGTCGCAAAAGAATTTGGCTACTTAAAAAGTTTGTTTGACAAGCTAAAAGCAACTGATTTCAAGGAATCAAAATACTTTCAAGAAATAAGCATGGGTATGTCCGGTGATTACAAAATCGCGATTGAGCAAGGTAGTACTATGGTTCGAGTTGGAAGCTCAATTTTTGGCGCGAGAAATATCACTTAATTGATTCATTTAAAACTACTTACATCACGATTATTGAGTTTAGTTGAAGCATCTTAACCTAATCATCATGAAAAAATTATTGGTCTTATTTCTAGTATTGTCACAAGCATCTTATGGGAAATTTATATTCTCCGCTCAAGGTTTTTACTCACAACCTCTTTTTAAGTTTGAACAACAAAACTTTTGCTCTGGATATGGGCTTGAACTAGGATTAGGTTATCAGTTTCCAATAGATATTGATCTAATGTTTGAAATCAACGGACATGCACAGTTTGGTGAAAATGGAGATAAAGCAACCACCTTACCTATTGGCACCTACATCTTGAGTAATGATTTCACCAGTGCCCACTTTGAAATTAAATTACGTAAAAGTTATGAGGTAATGGAACCTTACCTTGGTGTTCACATGGGGAGTAGCTTATATCACAGTGATGAATTTTTATCGTACAACGTTGCGAATTCTGAAAAGAAAGAAACCTATAAAGATGAGATCTTTTCAAGAAATATTTTTCAGTACGGAGCATCTATTGGGACTTACATTAAAGTAGCCCCTGATTTTTATTTTGACTTTGGAGCCTCGCTAAATGCAGGTGGAGAATCAATTAATTTCATTGACTTATCCTCAATTACCTACAAAGATGAGGTACTTGATTATAAAGAAAATGCAACTGTACCTGTCATGCTATTATTCAACGCGGGAATCATTATTCGACTTCACGCCAACGAGGTGGATTCTTTTGATAATTGGGAAAAAGATTCAGTAGAAGAGCATGATATCCAATACGACGACGATCAGTACGATGAGCCAACAAGTACTCCAACAAAAGAAAAACCAAGAGATCACTCAAATCATCAAGAGGATGTTGAACAAAAGGATGACACTCCTAAAAAGCTAATTAAAAAAGGGAAGACAC
>JBLIBC010000246.1:0-4146 GCA_047632015.1 Glaciecola sp. | reverse complement strand
AAGCTCACGTCTCAACATTTTCTGACTCTACTCTACTCTACTCCACTCTAGAGTAGTCTCCGCTCCCTTACAAAACTCACCAAATATTTACTACTTTTATAATACAAGCCTGCAACTACAAACATTCACTTTAATCAATACACAAATGAAAAACGCAATTCTAGCAATAATTTTAACCTTATTTCTAACAAATTGTGATTCTCAAACCCAGGAAACCAAAACAAAAAACCAGATTGAAATAAACAAAATCGAAAATTGGAAAACCACCAACTACATTGATTCAGTTCAAATACTACTAACAAATGAATATCAACTTAATGAATCACGTGCACATGGAGCAAGTTCATTCCTAATCCTAGCAAAAGGAGATACTGTTTTATGCACAGCTAAACATTTATTAGGAGACGCAATGGGAATAAGTCCCGAAATTAAAACTGAAAAATTTGATTCAGCTTTAGTATACTGGAAGGCCTTTCCCAGAAACAACCTCCTTTCTAGTGACACCATTTATAGCACCAAAATCATTACTAAACAAACTGACAGTGTGGATATAATTTTACAAAATTGTGTACACGGGATGGAAAATAACATAATCGTTCTCAAGCCAAGATTATCAAAAGCGGCACAAGGAGAAAAGTTTGAAATTATCGGTTGTCAATATTCTGATTCAGAATGTCATCAACGAAAGTATTACGCAACAATGGACTCGTACGAAGAAGGAAAGATGTTTTTAATCTCTGAAACTAAATTTATAGTACCTGGTTTTAGTGGAGCTCCTGTTATAGATTCAAATGGATTAGTCATTGGAGTTCTATCTGGAGGGGGAGAACTCGAAGGGGAGCTTTATTTGGCTATTGAACCATTTTCAAAAATCGAGACTTATTTAAAATAAAAGACACAATTCAACTAAAACCGCCAAATGAAAACTATTCTACTAAGAACATTATTCTGCTTACTAGCACTAAATTCTTTTGGGCAATCGGATACTGACAAACTGCACAGCCGATTTCTTCACTATCTCAAAATGGAGAAAGTAGACTCTATTTATAATTCTTTCTTAGAGGTAAAGGAGAATGACATAGGCTACGAAAAAGCATTGTTGTATCGAAATCAAAACGGTTGGCTATTAAATAAAACTGAACAACTTAAAAAAGATTTTGTAGCAATATTAAAATTACCCTCACATTCCCATCAAATGGCCTATGTAAGAATTTTTAGACCTCAAAAATCCCCACCTTCAGAATGGAATAGGTTCCTGGAACTGTCCATTGAATTAGAAAAATCATTTGATCCAAAATCAACCGAATACAGGGAGTTACTTGGCATCAAAACCATGCTTGAGTTAATAACCAGAAATAACGAAGCTCTTTTATTAGACTTACCAAAACTTTTGGAACGGTTAGACAAAAACTCTAAAGCTTATTCATCCAGTTTATGGCAATACGGAAACTTATTGATTCGAAATGGTAACAAAAAAGAAGCGCTAAAAGTATTCGAGGGCGGAGCGAACTTAGGTCCTGACACCAAATTCCTAAAGAGCCTCATGCGTTTATATTCAGAGAATAAGGATTTTAAGAAAGTGCTTAAATACAAAGAGAAAATCTTAGCGGATAGCTCAGGAGTATTACTGTACTATCTTGGAGAAGCTTATTCAGAAAAAGGAGAAAATGAAACGGCTTTAGAATATTTCACGCGTTTTACGTCGAAATTTGAATACAGTGAACACGAACCAGATGTTGCCATTTCATACGAAAACACAGTTTATCACCTAACGGAGATTCAGCTTGAAAAACTAGGAGACTTTTTCCTTGAACTGGACAAAAAACAATCTTGTAAATTTTACGAATACGCTAAACGAATTATTCAAAACTCGAATGAAGAACGGTTTTTCAAAAAACAGCTCATGGCAATTAAAGACGAAAATCAAAAGAAGGCCTTCATTGAGAAACATGAAACGCATAAAAAGGAGCAAGTAAAAGTGTTAACGAGGATTAGTAAAAAAGTGGAGAGTTGTAAATAGAAATCTCACCCTCACCCCTCAATCTTACTCCCATACTTATCCATTTCAGTCCCACACTTACTACACGTATATCCTCCCCACAGCATCTGTCGCTCATTTAACGGCTTTCTAAATCGAGGCTGCTGCAACCCACAACTTGGACAACTAGGTAATTTTAAATTGATACCCCATTTAGCATGCTTACCATCCTTTTTAATAAAAAAAAAGAACCCTAAAAAAACTACCGACATTCCCACCCCAATCCACAGGCCTATTTTAAAACTTACGCTAATAATCGATTTTGGATCAACTTCAGAAATGTCAACTTGAAAAGCATCAACTTGAGATACAAAAGATTCAGTATTCACCACACTCACAGAAGTGTCCAATCTTTCAACCTCCCCAGGTACATCACCCAATAAATTTGAATCAACCTCCACCAATGCTGCTCCAAGAAAAGTGCAAACGAACGTAAAAACAAGAACTAAACTTAATTTCATCATTTAATTTTTTTATCGCCATCAATAAAAGACATAAGTTCGATACGATTGCGCGATCATCGTCACCTTATCTGATTTAATCCCCATGTAATTCCCTTCAAAAGTCAATTCATACACCCCAACATAAGTACTGTCTTCATATCCTTGATTACTGCCAGACCAACGTGAAATTAATAATTCACCCTCGTCCTCACTCCACCTACCCTCGTATACATAATCAACAAATCCCGGGAATTCCACCGTACCATCTTCATCAAAATTAATCTGATAATCACAATTATCACTGTCCATGTTTAATTCCACTCCAGCAACATGCATCTCCTCAATACACCAAGTGTTATCAATCATGATATCAAAATCAGACGGAACCAACATAACCCCTATCGGAACAACAGTCGCAATCAAAATCAAAGCACTCAAAGCAATTAACTTCAACTGCACATTCAACTTTCCGACAACTGGAAAATTCGCAGTTATTCGCTCAAAAATGGATATAAATGTATCCTTCTTTTCAGGTACCACAATAAACCCAGCTTCAACAAGCACTCCGAAAGCAGCATCATAATCTTGCTCTAAAACCATCACTTTAATCCCTCCGATTGCATTGGAGTACAACACATCAGCTTGAATAGTAAATTCATCGCGAACCTCAACCATAAAACCTTCCGATTCCAACTTAGCAGCTGCTAAAGCAGCATCATGCGGAAAATTAAAACTTACTACAGTAATCCAATTGTTCATCATTATTTTGATGGTTATTTAACCAATTCTTGAATTTTACTGTGATCCATCGGGTAGTACAATTTGTATATTTCCAGCGCCTGCTTTTTAAGCGACTTCGCTTTTTCCTTATCCTTTTTCACTCCAGCTAACTTACTTTTTAAAACTAATAAGTCTGCATACAACCCATGCTCAACTCCCACAGTTTCAATGATACTTTGCTCCACTTGAATTATTCCTTTTTCCACATCCTTGAGCTTCCCTAAATCAAGCTTATTTTCTAGAGAATTCAATTTCATTATAGAAATATTTGGGTGGTTACTACGTAGAAAGTGACTGTACATGTGAATTGCCTTTGTAAATACTGAATCAGCCCGGGTTCGCTTATTTTTCCTTATTTCCAGCAATGCTTCTCCATTGAGTTTTTCAGGAAAATAAAAGGTTTCCATCATGTGGTTCATTTTTAATATTTTTGTACATAGGTTGTAAACAGAGTCAGCAGCATTTATTTCATTCTTCAAGTAATGGTAATATGCTGAAGACATTTGTAAGCCTAGCAGTTGAACAGCGCTACTATCGTAGTTGTAATCAGCTACAGAATAAGCAGAATCAAGAAAGGTTTGTGCACTCTCCCATTGTTCTAGTTTTAACTCAACATCTGAAAGGTTAACATAAATTGGTATTAACAGAGGATCGTTAAAATCATAGTGTTTCGTAGACAATTTCAAGACATCCTGCAATACAGTTTTAGCATCTTGATATTCACACAGGCGTTCTAATAGAGAAGCTTTTTGTAACAAATAAAATGTATATCTATAATCATTTGTCAAGTTTTTCTCCTTGAAAATTACATCTGCTGAATCTAAATTTGTTTGAGCTTCATTATAGTTAGCTAATGCAATATTAGCACTTGCTACCGGTCCAAAC
>JBLIBC010000245.1:0-4159 GCA_047632015.1 Glaciecola sp. | reverse complement strand
AATAGAACCTTGCTCGTTATATGCAGGGATTATGACAACTATTTTATTTGAGCTATTCAAAATCAAATGTGCTTTCTAGTTCTCCATTGTCTTCATAGTACTTCCATAAACCGACAGGTTCTCCTTTGTCGTATTTTCCTTCGGTGTGGGTAATTTCATTTTCGTAAGTAATCCAATAGCCTGTTTTCTCCCCATTTTCGTAATTACCTTCACTTATAATTTGTTTCACTTCATTATAGTGCTTCCACCATCCATGCATTTGATCCACATCAAAAGGCCCGATGCTTTGTAAAGTACCGTTTTCATAATACATTGACCAGTCACCTTGTTTTTTATCGTGGTGGTATGGCCCTCGTGATTTTAATTTTCCTGTTACATGGTATTCTTCCCACCAGTTTTCTTTGGTGAAATTAATAAACTCACCTTGCATTGCAATGGTACCGTTGGGAAAGTAGTATTGCTTGTATTCGTGTAAAACACCTGCTTTAATTTCTTGTGTTATTTGCACTTTTGAAAAGCCGAAAGTAGTGTCGGGTAGCGACAGTATCACCGCATCATCTTTATTTGAATCTACTTTGTTGACACTGGTTTGACAACCGGTCAACAGGACAATCATAAAGATGGCGATCAAATTATTCATACTTACAAAACAAATAATTAATACATTTATAAGATGTCGTTGTGATGACATTAATATCTATTTGTTAATTGATAAAATTTATTTTTGGCAAACTACATGACATTATTATACTCAATAATAAAGTATTTTTGAATTAAGAATATTATGAATAAAGTATTAATTATAGAAGACGAGCCTGCAATTGCTGAACTAATAGCTATTCACCTCAAGGATTTAAACAAGGAGGTAAGCTTTGCCGGTGATGGAAAAACAGGACTAAAGCTGGGCTTGTCAGAAAGCTATGATTTAATTGTGCTGGATTTAATGCTGCCTGAATTAAATGGCATTGATGTTTGCAAAGAGCTACGTAAAAACAACATTAATACACCGGTTTTAATGCTCACAGCAAAATCTGAAGAGTTTGATAAAGTGCTGGGATTGGAAATTGGAGCTGATGATTACATGACCAAACCATTTAGTGTACGAGAGTTTACTGCAAGAGCAAAAGCGCTGATGAGGCGTAATAGTAGTTATTCAACAAATACAGTTGAGCAGCAAATACTTCGATTGGGTGATTTAATAATTGATGAAGAAAAAAGGAGAGTTACAAAGAGCAACAGTAAGTTAGAATTGACCGCAAAAGAATTTGATTTGTTGTTTTTGTTAGCTTCAAACCCTGGAAGAAGTTATACAAGAGGTAAATTATTGGAACTGGTTTGGGGGTATAATTTTTCAGGATATGAACACACAGTGAATTCACATATTAACCGATTACGAGCAAAGGTTGAGACCAGTCAGGATAAACCACTGTACATAAAAACTGTATGGGGCGTGGGATACGCCTTTAATGATGAATTGTAATTAAATAGCAAATGAAAAATATATTTACTTCATTGTATTGGAAAATTTCATTCCTTTTTTTAATTCTGATGATGTTGGTCGGGGGCGTTTACGTTGCTGTAACATCAATGTCTGTTGATCAATTTTATTTGGAGACCAAGCAATTGTTGTGTAAAAATGTAGCACACCAGGTGATTGACGATGTGGAATTATTTAAAGATGGTGAGCTAAATGAATCGGGTATACAACATGTAATGATGCACCACATGAAGGTTAACCCTTCCGCTGAAGTGTATGTGCTGGATACTTTGGGGAATATACTGACTTACGACGCTCCTCCCGAAAAAATTAAAACCAACCAGGTGCCGGTTGGGGCAATTAAGGAATATATTGGACATCATGGTGAAGTATTTTTGAAAGGCCGTGACCCTAGAAATCCCGGAGAAAACAAAATATTTTCAGCCTCACCAATTATTGAAAGCGAGGAGTTGAAAGGTTATGTGTATGTGATTTTGTCTTCAGAAGAGTATGAAAGTGTAGCCGATTTACTTTTCACAGGCTTTTTATATAATGTGGGAAAAAAGACGTTATTATTTACTTTGCTAGTAGCTATTTCATTTGGCTTAATTGCCATTTGGTATTTGACTAAAAACCTAAGGATCATTCAAAAGGGGGTTGAAAGGTTTGAGCAAGAGGATTTTACGACCAAAATTGAGCTAACGTCAAAAGGCGAATTTGCAGATCTTGCACAAACTTTAAACAGCATGGCGGATACTATTGATGGCAACATCAAACAATTAAAGTCTGTGGAGAGTTTACGAAAAGAGCTGGTAGCAAATGTGTCGCATGACTTGCGTACACCTCTTGCTATTATTCAGGGTTATGCGGAAACTTTGGTAATGAAAGACGAGGTAATTAGCAAGGAGGACAGGGTTAAGTTTTTAGGTAACATATTAAAAAGCACCAACAATTTGGAAAAGATGGTTGCGGAGCTGTTTGAGCTTTCAAAGCTGGAATCCAAAAAAGTGAAGCTAAAAAAGGAAAAAGTGAACTTGTCTGAACTGCTGAATGATGTGGTTGGTAGGTATCAAATTCTAGCTAGTAAAAGTGAAATTTCACTGACATTAAGTATAGACGAAATATCATACGTGGAAATTGACATTGCTTTAATGGAACGTGTTATTCAAAATTTGGTTGAAAATGCTTTGAAATTTACTCCTGAAAAGGGACATATTAAATTAAAAGTAAGTGAGAAAAATGGTTATCTAAAAGTGGAAATTCAAGACAACGGGGTTGGCATTGAGGAAGAATACTTGCCTTTTGTATTTGACCGTTACAAAAAACTAAGTAGCGATAAAGAACACAATACTGGGGCTGGTTTAGGACTTGCTATCGTTAAAAAAATACTTGACCTTCATAATGTGTCAATCAATGTAGACTCTGTAAAAGGAGAGGGGACGGTGTTTTCATTTAACATACTAAGCGCTGGAAACTAAGTTTTAGAAGTCCCCATAATTCATACAACGAACATCTTCTCGTGATACTTTCGTGATACTTCTCGTCTACATTTGTTTTAGATCAAAAAAGCAAAGCCATGAGAGAATCAATAATTTATTCAGGAGTCAATAAAAAAGAAGCTAATTTTCCTTTAGGCATCATCAAGGAGTTTAAAAAAGGACAGTTTGTTTATCATGAACAAGATCGTGCCTTTAAGCTATACAAGCTTAAAGAGGGATTGTTAATGATGGGAAGCTCTTTGAGTAGTGCCAAAACGAATTTCACTCATTTTGTACAGGAAGGGGAATTTTTTGGAGAGGAGGTTTTACTTGATATTCAAGCTAGGGGGAATTCGGCACAAGTCTTGACTAATACGGTTCAAGTGGAGGAATACAGCATGAATTTACTTGTTGATAGTGCTGACACTCAAAAAATTGTGCGAGATAATTTTGTTAACCACAGCACAAGGGTTCAGCATACCTTGTTAAGGAACTGTGGAATGAATTTACGATCCCGGTTGGTGTCGGTTTTAAAGGAAGTTGGAAATGGTGTTGGTGTTACCTTGGTAAATGGGGAACAGTTAATAAGAACTCATTTAAAGCACAGGGAATTAGCTTTTTTGTGCAACGCCACAAGACAAAGTATCACCACTCAACTTATTGAACTAAGTAGAGCTAAATATATAAACATAGATAAAAACTCAATTTTACTAACCAATCAATTACTTACTAATTTTTAAATTTAAACATCATGAAAATTTTAACGCTTATTTCATTATTTACTTTGACTACATTTTTTGCTAATGCTCAGAACTGCTATCGAACGGGAACGTTTGTAGGAGCGGGGGATGTGGATGTCAAAGGTTCTGTTACTCTTGAGGTGCAAGATGACGGTTCCATTAATTTAACTTTATCTTCTGATTTCGTGTCAGATGCTGGTCCTGACTTGGATATTTACTTAGGAAGTACGGATAGGGTAGACGGATTCAGTATCAGAATGGAGGCGCTTGGGAGCCTTAGTGGTGGCCAAACTTACACTTTGTCTTCAGGGATTGAACTGGTCGATTACTCCTATATTTCAATACATTGTACACAATACAATCATCATTATGGTGCGGCCATGTTGGGAAGTACCCTAGGAAATTGTAGCACATTAAAAGTGAATGACGCTTCAGCTCCATTGGGCTTAAATATTAAAATGAAC
>JBLIBC010000244.1:0-4164 GCA_047632015.1 Glaciecola sp. | reverse complement strand
TTTTGACCTTGTTGCTTTGGATTATTGTTTTGACTTTGTTGCTTTTGCTTATTTCTTCGTCTGTTGAACTTTTCCTCAGGAGTTTCCTTTCTTTTTTCCTCATCTGAATCATCATTCGCATTATCCTGCTTTTTTGACGAATCATCCGGTTTGTTTTCCTCTGACTTTTTTTGCAATTCTTTTCCATCAGGTGATTCACCGCCTTGGAGGTTCTGAGTAGCTTCCTGTTTTTTTTCCTGCTTAAGAACTTTTTTTGGGGCTTTTTTCTTTTCTACCTCTGGCTTTTTCTCCACTTCACTTTTGGCTTCAGCTCCTGTAGTTGACCCAGTAATTTTTTCAATTATTTCTTTCTTCTTCATTTTTTCATTCACTTCAACACCAAGTGTTGTAGCAATTTCACGTAATTCAGAAACTAACTTTTTACTGAGTTCAGCAGTATTCGACATAAAATGGGATTAAAATAAGATAACTATTGAGATAAAAAATTATATTCTTTTGGGGAATTAGCAACGACAGGGTGTCATTCTAATGTGGATACAATTTTACTTAAATTTTTCACAATCTTCACATAAAAATGAGTTTTTTTTATCCTTCAAAAGATATTAAGTAGTTTCGCAGCAAAAAGACATGCTTCAACGAATCCAGAGTTTATACTTATTAGGGACAGTTCTATTACAAGTTCTTATCACACAATTTACCTTTTTAAGGTACAGTAAAGAGACCATAATGCATAGTCTGTTTGCTAATGGCGAGATGAATGATACTGATAGCACTATCGTAGCGGACTACAAGCAATTATTTATTGCCATCCTAGCTGGTGTATTTGCTATTGTATCAATTGCCGTATTTAAAAACATGAAGCTTCAATTAAAATTGAACAAATTGATCCTTTTCATTTGTGTAACACAAATAGCTTTTGTGGCTATCAGAACTTATGCACTAATTGATCAAGGCGCTTCTGACATTAGTTTGGGAGTAGCAACATTTCTGATCCCGGCAGCAGCAATTTTGACACTGTTAGCCAGCAAGGCCATTAAAAAAGATGAAGCTTTAATTAAAAGTGTTGATAGAATCCGGTAAAATTGACGGGATTCAACAACATTAGTTAATCACTAACTTTTGCGATTGACCACCAACTGATATTGTATAAAATCCGGCGGACAATTCACTCACATTGAGGGTGGTTGAACCAATGCTCACTGTTTTTTCTAATATCAATTTTCCGCTGTTATCAATTAACCTCACTATGTTTGTACCAGAAGGCAATCCTGTAATTTTAACCTTTGAGATCGCTGGATTTGGGTGAACGCTAAAAGAGGCATTTAACCGAACATTTTTAACACCAATTGGTCCAACAATTCGCTCTGTCGCATCAGCAAATGAATAGGATCCACAATTTGAACTAGCGTCACTGTTAATCGACCAAGTCATCATTCCACGTAAATCACCGTAACCACTTGCTTTTTTTAGTGTGTAGTTTCCAACCTTAGGTCCTGTACCCATTAAATATTTAACGGCAGCAACCATGTCATCAGAGGACACATAGCCTCCACCTCCACAGGCAGGTAATGCAACAGCGACTTTGTTGGCGGAAATTCCAAAATACTGACCAAATCCTTGGGACGTATTAAAACCTCTAATTACCGCTTCAGTCATTGATACAATGAATGTTTGATTACCCTGACTCCTAGATACTTTATCCAAATCGAACATTGCACCGCTGTTATACAATTGAACCATCACCAAATCCAGGTCATCTTTTAACTGATGTAAAAACGGCAAAAAGGAACCTCCGCACGTCGCCCACTGAGACAGCCCACCTTGGATATATAATGTTTCAGGAGCTGTTGTGAGCAGCATTTTCCTCCCGTATGTTATCTGATACCATGTTAACAGCTCTTTAATTCCGTCTATTAGGAGTTGAGCATGTGTTTCAGGGCTATCTAATGTTCCACTTGACATGCATGCATAAACAGTGCGTTCAATATCAATGTCGATACCATCTACTCCATATGCAATAATAAAATCTTTAACCTCAGAAACAAATGTGTTTTTATCGGTGACATCGTTCAGTTTAAATGAACCGTTCGCACCACCTAAACTTACCAATACCTTTTTCCCTTTTAGCTGAGCGGCGGCAATATCAACCTTTACCGTATCACGATGCATCCGATTTGGAGTAAACTCTAAATCTCCTACCACATTATCGTCTTGGTTTAGGTTTCTGTCTGCTTCCAAAAAGGCCAGCATAATAACATTATACCTAGGGTCAGCATCCTTAATTCTAAGAGATGACCAATTCTCCCAATACCCTACTAATACTTTATCAGGTAATTGAGATTTTGCATTGCTAAAAACCAAAATACATAGCAACAATGTAAAAATATTTTTAACGCTAAATTGAGCAGATTTCATAAGTTGCAAGTAGTTAATTTTAGTAAGTTAGAGTGACAATTTAAGGAATAAAATTGATTCTATTCGTATTTAACAATGACACATTGAAGATACTTGAAGAACATTTCATAATTTAGACACATGTTAGATTTGCTATTGTCTCCTTTGTTGTTAAAGTCATTACACTTGATTTTTGTGGTGACTTGGTTTGCAGGCTTGTTTTACATTGTGCGCTTGTTTATATACCATGTGGAGGCGCAAGAAAAACCTGAACCTGCGAAGGGTATTTTATCAGATCAGTATAAAATAATGGAAAAAAGGTTATGGTATATAATATCATGGCCATCAATGATATTGACGGTAATTATCGCTTCATTATTACTGTACACAAAGGGCATTGGATTTATGACACAAGGTTTTATGCTATTTAAATTGGGTTTTGTCGCTTTGCTTATTTTTTACCACTTGGGATGTCATAAAATATTTAATCAACTTCAAAACAACATATTTAAGTATAGCTCAATGCAGTTAAGGATTTGGAATGAGGTCGCTACCCTACTTTTGTTCACTATTGTGTTCCTAATTGTTTATGGTCGTCAGAGCTCATATAAAGGTGCCGGAGCTTTAATTTTACTGGTTGTTTTGTTGATAGTAGGTATCAAATTGTATAAAAAGATTCGCAATAAAAAGAACAATGCATAAAAAGACCATTAAAATAATCGTCTTTTTAGGAGCATTGGCTTTGCTGATATTAGTAAGTGTTCAATTTTTTTGGGCAAAGAACATTGTTCAACTTCAGGAAAAACAGTTCAATCATAAAGTAAAAATTGCCTTGTCTAATGCTGGTTACAAATTGCGTCTTATACAGCATGCTTCAATTTCCAGTATTCATCCGGTAAAACAAATTAGCGACAACCAGTTCATTGTTCAAATTCAAGACATTATTAATCCAGTTGCTATTGACTCTATTTTACAACAAGAGTTTCACGACTTAGAAATGGATTTGCCTTATCAAATTGGAATTTACGACTGCTTCACGGACAGTGTGGTGTACTCACTTGGAGGATCAAACCTTCAAGAAACAGTTACCGCCAAAGAGTATGGAGTAAACTGGAATTTAGACAGTTATAATTTTGGAGTGGTATTTCCTAAAGCGAACAAAAACCAAGTTAATTTAGAAATCTGGACCATCGCCGTGCTGTCCATTTTAATGATGTTTTTCCTTATCAGTTATGTGATTTACTTGCTTATCCATCAAAAGAAACTAGATGAGATTAAAAACGATTTCATTAACAACATGACACACGAGTTAAAAACACCAATAAGCACCATTTCGTTGTCGGCTGATGTGTTAGCAGGAATTGACAGCAAAGATGAAAAGATTGTCAAATATGCTAAAATTATCAAGGAGGAAAATAATCGGTTAAAAAACCAAGTAGAAAGGGTACTTCAATTAGCGTTTTTAGAACACGATAGCTTAACGCTGAACTTGACAAATTGCTCCATAAAAAACTTGTTAGAAAGAGCAATTACACCATATTTATTAAACTTAGAAAAAAGAGAAGGTAAAGTTGAAATTACTGGTGATGATGTGATGATTGAAGTTGATGAGCACCACATGATTCATTTGTACAGCAACATACTTGACAATGCAATTAAATATTCAAGAAAAAATCCTGACATACAAATATCAATCTCTCAAAATGATAAATTGACAATGGTTTCAATTACCGACAATGGAATTGGGATGAACAATGACGAACAAAAAAA
>JBLIBC010000243.1:0-4183 GCA_047632015.1 Glaciecola sp. | reverse complement strand
AATTAGACCCGATTGCCCTGATACCTGACTGCTATAACAGCCTTTTATTCATCGTATTTTATTCTTTTGGAATTCATGTGCCCTTCGGGGAACCTCTTTCCTTTCAACACCTACTCATTACTGAGTAAGCACCGAGAGGCGGTTTATTCATTTTCATTATCTTCCAGTGGTATTCATGAGTGCTTCGCAGTAGCAACCTCCGCTTGTACAGCGATTGCGGTAGACCTACTACCATCTTTTAATCAACATTCAAACTCCGTTACAAGGAGAGTTTGATTCACGGCACACGCAGTCCCCAGTTTAGTTTCGCCTCCTAATTGACTTAAGAATGGGGTGTTATAGACTCTTATCTTGATTAATTAATTCAAAGATATTTTTTTAATATTCTCCCGACTCCATAATTTATGTGCATTTTTCTAACGCTCTTAATTGTTTGCTAAGCCTCTTCAAACATCTTTGAACTATGGAAGGTACTTTATCTGATGACTTAAATTTGCTTCCAAAGCTGACTCCAACTTTTTTATTTTTTTGGTCATCTTTTCTGCGAATTCACTTGGGTTTTGTCCTTTGAGAAAAATAGGGACGTGTGAAACTTGTCATGTAGTCTAATATTCACGTCATGCCCTGGCCATCAGTGAAAAAAATGGCTCCAGCTCCTTTGATAAATTTGTGGTTGATAAAAGCTGGAACGGGTGTTATTTAATTAAGTTTGATGAATAAATGTGTGGCATAGCAGGTTTTTAAAAAAAAAGTAGATTGTACATTTTTCCTGATTTTTTAGTGAACCAATACCTTTCTCACATGTTGCCCTCCTTTAGTGTTAATCAACACTTGATACAAGCCCTTGTTTTCAATTGTAAATTGAACTTTTATTTCGGCATTTGTTGCTATTCTTTTAAGAAAAACACCTTTCAAGTCATAAACTAATACTTCAAGTATTTCGCTCTCTGAATTTATCCAAAAAGTTCCTAAGCTAGGATTTGGCACAATTGACAAATCACTTGAAATAGCAGTTTTTGTATCAGTGATTAAACACGAACCTGTGTCGCTTACTACAATTTGCAATGTAGCTGTTAAAGGGTAATCGTTGTTGTATGTATATGTAATATTATGAACTCCTGCACCCGCTATCTGCGGATCAAACATTCCAGACAAGGTATCTACTATCCCCTCTCCATGGAATTGTCCTAAAGAATCCTCGGCACTTGTCCCATGACAAGACCAAGTAGCTTTTAAATTAACCTGTTCAGCACTTTTGCACAACACTCCTGGGCTTCCAATTTTAGGCTCGTCTGCCATTGGTAAATACATGGTAGGTAATCCAGCGTCATATGCACCTATAGTTGTTATGGTAAATTGTGAGGCAGAATCTAAGTCTCCGTCCACACGCTTAAAGCCTTCATAATCTCCTATATATAATTGTCCTCCTGGTCCAATCTCAACATTAGCACGTTGCTTGACCTCTGATCCACTAAAAATTTGAGTAAGCGACGAAACTACCTCGGCAGAAGTAGGCAAGTCCAAATTATACATATACACTCCATGCCACTGGGTTGAAATAAACAACCGCTTATTATTAGGTGAAAAAGTTACGTCGTATCCTGGAAGAAGTTGAGCCACTGGGCCAATGTAATCCACCTTAGAAAGGGTACCGGTAGCATTGTCAAAATCCATTAATGTCACTTGTGTGTTTGCATTTGAACCACTTTCCGGATGGGTGATAGCTAGTTTTGCACCATCCCAGGAAAAACTCATACCTCCCCTAGCATTATCATGTACAATAGGGTGACCAACTGCTTGACTCAAGTTTGATTTACTAATATTGATTCCATCAACCGTCAATAAATACGCATTAATTTTATCGGTACCATGCTCCTTGTATACAATCCAAACGTCATGGCCATTTTGGTGTTTTGTAGCAACAACCCCCTCAAAGGTTTTATAATCCCCTAAGGTATCATGGCTTCCTATTTGTTGCCCTAAACTGTCAAACGTGAAATGAACGGGACCAATTTTGGGACCTATTACGTCATCAGCTGTAAAAACGTGGTATTTATTTCTTTGTAATGGGTGTCGAACTGTTATAACTCCTTGAGCAGAACTTGACAAGTGCTGATTGATTCCCTCATTCCCAGCCAACAATCCATCAAAAGCCAATTTGGTACTATCCCCACTTCCGGTCCATAACAACCTACCATTAGTGTAAAACAAAGCTTTTCCATTATCGTCAGAAGCTATAGAAGATGCTTCGTAACCAATGGTATAAATACCCGTCTTCCCAATCGAAGTCTCCTGCATTGTAGTCATGTCAATCACACTCCCTTTTTCCTGCCATGTGCTTGGAAATTCAAGCAAAATCCAATTTTTATGAGAAGGCCAATCGTAAGCATTACTCTGACAATTTTGAGATTTTACACTTTGAAATAAACCTAATGCTAAGACTAATAACTGAATTTTAAATTTCATTGAATGTTTGTTTTACGTAATGTATATCCTGAATAAGTTAACGTTGATTTCATTATAAAAATAGAACCTTTAAATCAATTGTCGAATCTAAATTTCGTCCAAGTTAACAATTTGCCGAAGTCATAAAATAAGGATAGGCGTTATTTATTTTCGTAACCATTTCTTATTTCTTACGTATCCTTATTAAAAGCATGCGTTCACGATTTAGAATACTCTTGACAGTAGCAACCTGCATCATTCTTTTTTGTTCTTGTTCAGTTCAAAAAAGACAACATCGGGATGGTTTTCATGTTCAGCTTTTCCAAAAGCATAGAACTCCTTTGCTCTTGGAAGGCACAGGTTCAGAATTAGTAATTAATGTAAAAAAAAATGGAAAAGGAGATTTTGTTGTTGAAAATCAAACGAGTAAAGAGTCTGAAGAATGTGCAGGAATTAATGTAGACGGTTCATTTGATCACTCGAGCAAAAGTCGGTTCAATATAAGCAAAGCCTTTCAGTACTTACCTCGAACTTATTCAAGTTTAGATATAGGGACAACATCTATATCGACTGATTACCAAATCTATAAAAAGGTAAAACAAGACGGTAAACCTCAAGATGTTGACAAAGAGGAGGACAGTAACGAACGAAAGAATTGGTTAGGAAGTATAGGTGGATGGTTCAGCGCAATTGGATTTTTTAGTTTTCTCATAGGAGCTATATTAATTGGTCAAAATGCTGGTTCTAAATTAGTACTTGCCTTTGGTGTATTAGCTCCTCCAATTTTAGTTGGGCTTGGGTTATTGCTGGTTGCTGCGTCTTTTTTTGTGATGCGAAAAAAGAAGCAAAGTAAAGAGACAAAAAAAGCCTCGATAATAAATCAAATTTTGGGATATGCAACAGCAGCTCTATATGTGGTTGTAGTGCATGGGATGGGTATATTCTCAGCATTTGCTTTTCCCGCTGGTTGGGCACTGCTTGCTCAAATTTCACTGGCAGGCCTATTGATGGCTGTTGCGGGGGCATTGTTATTCAACCTTATTGCACTTATAATCAAAATTACAAGCAAAAAAAATAAGGCCAGCGACTAGTTGTTCGCTTTTAACATCTTATTTGTTGGAGCTCACTTACTCACCTAGTTGACCTAGTTGACCACTACTATTATTGCCAGTAGCCCAAACGGTTCCGTCTTTCTTTAGTAGCAAAGAATGAGAACTAGAAGATACTTTTTGTGCATTCAGCGGAATAAATTCAACTGCGAAAATTAATATTAGATAATATATTGCTTTTCATGTTCAGTGACTTTAACAGTTAAATTTACGTTTTCCGGTTACCAAACTTACATATTTGAAGCACAAAAGTTTCAAATAGGAATGTAAATCGGGACATACGTTATTTAATTTTTCACAGAGTCGAAATCCAGTATATTTGCAAAAGGGAAACGCTGTAGATTATTTGAAATGACAAGACAATTAACCATTATATTCATATTGACAACGATCCTCGTGTCCTGTTCAACAAATAAAAAAGAACCCACGACCAAAAGACTAGATAAATTCACGTGGAATGTCCAGTTGGCTGGTTATGACTTTAGTCATTATGACCAAAAAGGAGAAACAAATTACTATGGATTTATAGACGAATTTGAAAGATTCCCTTGGATGGTTCAGCTTGATAGTGCTGCAAAAATTCAGTCAGGATGCGCTCCTACCTTGTCAGTTAAAGACTTAGAATCAGG
>JBLIBC010000242.1:0-4224 GCA_047632015.1 Glaciecola sp. | reverse complement strand
TCCCTTTTCGCATTTTTAAATCAAATGCTCCAGCTATTCCATTGCCATATTCGGCTGGAAATGCGCCCGTTAAAAAGTCCGATGCAGCCAAGTTGTTGTTGTTTAACATGGACACAGGACCACCAGTCGTTCCTAAGGTTCCAAAATGATTTGGATTCGGAATGTTAACACCATCCAATCTCCAAATAACTCCAATTGGTGAATTTCCTCTTACAATGATGTCGTTTCGCTGGTCACCGGCAGGCACCACCCCCGCATAGTTGGCGGCGGTTCTTGAAACATCCTGAAAAGTACCAGCAAATTTTTGCGTTTGTTGCGGATTCAATTTAACGTTACTTACTACTACGTTTTCGTTGTTTGCTTCACTTGCATTTTTATTGTTTTGAATCGTAACTTCAACAAGATCAGTAATTGACTCCTCCATTTTAACATCTAAAATGAGCTCCTTTCCTGAGGTAACAATTAAATTTTGACGGACTACAGTTTCAAACGAAATGAACTGAAACAACACCGCTGTTCGTCCAACAGGGACTTCAAACAATTTGTAATAACCTTCTAAATCAGTTACGGTCACATTAGTGGAATCACCTTGTAAAAGTTGAACCATCACTCCTGGTATTGGAGCTCCAGATTGAGCATCGAGCACTTGGCCTTTAATGTTTTGGATGAAGTCTTGGGCAGATAATTGAATGGTAAAAAATGCGAGGCAAAAGAAGGCGGTAAGCTTTAGCATAAGTCAAATTATAGGATGGTGCAAAAATATGATATCTCTACTACATTCCAACTTTTATATGACAAGCGGAAGCTCTTTTGTATTTTAGGACTCATGAATAGCACGTCAGCGGTATTTTTTATTTTGATTATATCCATGAATGGACGCAGTCAATTGTGTAACAATTTGAATTTAATACTTAGGGAAAATCAGAGCAAGTAATACCGATTCCAGAATATCGTTAGATATTATTTACTTGACATTAATGATACATCAGGTGTATTTTAGTGTTCTCAAAGACTAAAAGGGTAAAAATATTCAAATAAAGTTTATAAAACTTTAACTATTCCTTGACAATTTCATTGTTAAAACATTAATTTTGCCATATGGGTAGATCACAAGAAACCTTTGGTAAAAAGGAAAAGGAAAAAAAGAGAATAAAAAAGCGGAAAGAAAAGGCAGAAAAAGCAGCTCACAGAAAAGCTAACGCTGGTGACGGAAGTTTGGACAGCATGATGGCTTACGTCGATGAAGATGGACGAATTTCAGATACTCCCCCTGATCCAACTATCAAGAAAAAAGTGATCAAAGCAAAAGACATTATCATAGGTGTACCTAAAATGGAACACATCGACGTGGATCCAGTTCACAATGGAAAAGTAGAATTCTTTAACGATTCAAAAGGGTATGGTTTCATTAAGGACCTTGATACTCAGGACAAATATTTTGTTCACGTTCACGGATGTGAGGATGAAATTGGCGAAGGCGACAAAGTAACTTTTGAGCTAGAGCAAGGAATGAAAGGGTTGATGTGTGTGAAGGTTAAGATCGTCAAGTAAATTTTAGAATATATAACCTGAAGTTTCAGGTTAAGAAAATCCAGCTTAACGGTTGGATTTTTTTGTGTCATTATTTTAGTATTGCAATTTGCTCACGCTCTTCTATTTTTTTAGTGTTCGCTTGTTCGTCGTTCCTCCTCGGGTTCAATTCTTTATCTATTTTATTTTGGGAAATCAGTTGTTCGATTTCTATGGTTCTATCACCGTACTTTCAGATTTAAGCGCAGCGGTATCTGAAAGGTATTTTTTATAGGGCTTCTAGCCCGAATCGCATAAATCGTACAATTCAAGGATGCATTTTTCTTGTCTGTCTAGATGTCAATAACTCGAATGAACTAATGTTTTGGCAGTTAAAATCTAAGGTGTAATCAATATTTACTGGACTGGAAGCCCAAAGAGTTTAACCTTTCACATACCGCTGCGCTTAAATGTGAAAGTACGGAGGCATTCAATAGCAATAAATATTATTGGATATCTGGTTCATCACTTCTATTCGTCACAACTACATTTTCTTTATATAAAATCCTATCTCCAAAAAGATTCAATCTGAACACAAAGGAATCTCGCAACTACTATATTCAATAATATAATTAAGAATTTTCAGTGCTATTCAGTTGTGTTGTTAGACCCAAGAAGTTGGCAGAAGAATCTTAATCAAAAAGGAGGTGTAAATCAACTCTTGTAATACAACAGTTTTAATTGTACTTTACATCCAAATTAGAATTACAAAGTACATTGACATAAACTAGGAAGTTCAGTTACCCTATTCGTTACCCTTTGGAAATGAATATTTGAAACGATTGATATTATTGACATACAAGACAAGGTGTAAGACTCTTCTCCTCTCACCAATTAATATATAAAATTAAGGACTTCTTACATTAAGATAAGTACAGAAGAAGGAAGTGGTAATCGGTAGTTTTCCTAAGCCGTTAATAATCAACTAATCTAAGGACTACTATGTATAGAAGTGGGACATTTAAAAAATTAGGAGATATTCTACAACTAAAGTTTATTAGCTTAGCTGATAATGGCAGATTTTCTTAAAACATTCATCAAAGACCTTAGTGGACCAGGACCAATTGTTTTAAAAAAATATGTATTGCCCCCCCTATTCCTGTTTTTTGTCTGGGGCTTAACATCAAGCATTATTATTCTTAATAAAAATCTATCAGACTTGAATAAAACAAGTGGAACGGTGGAAGATTATTTCATTAGAAGAGAGGTCGCTGGTAGGGGAAATGTAACTCATCCGCTTTATATCAAATTAATTGAGCATAAAAGCTTGTATAGGATTAAGGACAGTTATAGTTCAATACATGATGAACTGATGAGCCAAATAGTAAGAGGAGATAGCTTACATATATACACTCTCAATGAACAAGAAGCTGAGGCTCTCTGGGGAAAGACACATGATGTTTTTCAGTTAGAAAATGATACAGTGTTATTTTCTTTAGAAAAAGTGACTGAAGCACAGTACAATCAGATTTATTTCAATATTGCGTTCTTGCTACTCACACCCTTAACGTACTTATTAATCCTCAAAAAATATCCAAACATTTAATAAAGTGAGGTTATTATGAATTAAAACTCACCAATTAAATTACAGCTGATATCCAATAGATTAGAAGTCCTACTTTTGATAGAATTGGGACTTAATTTGTCAGGTAGTGGGATACCCCTTTTTTGTAATTGATTTACTAAATGTTGCACCCACAGTACAAATATGATGTTTTTTTATTTTTGTATATAAAGAGTAATACTCATTAAAATCCATATGTGTGTTAATTGAGTATTGTGATTCACCTTCTTTCATAATACTAACCTGAAAGCTGTCTCCATGCTCAAGGCTAGTTTTCTCAATTTCAAAATATAAGCTGCTGAAATTTCCATTGTACCGAACAAAATTGTGAGAGAAAAATGTATAGCCAAAAGAGCAATACTTCTCGTTACTATCAATAACTAGTTTGCGTGTAAGAAAATAATTATAGAAGATAAGTACAACTGTAAAAGGAATAAAAAATAAATATAAGATTGGCTCTTGAAATTTAGTGAGTACAAGTCCCAACGAAGTAAGAACAATTGTAAAAATACCAATCACCTTACTTACGGGGTGAGTTTCAAATAGAATGGTCATAGGGCGAAGATAAGAAATCAAATTAGGTTCTATATTTCAATCATCCCCGCACGGGGGAAGGACTAGTAAAACTCTCATTTGTTCAATAGTATCGTCACGTCATGGTCAGGCCATCAGCGAAAAAACTGGCACCAGCTCTTTGAGACGTGCGAGTCTGAGGAACGAAGACAAAAAAAGTTCAACGGTATCTACTGTGCTCATTTATATTATTCTTTGTATTCGCTTGTTCGTCGTGCCTCCTCGGCTATTCTGTTTTATAAAATTTTGAAAGGGAAGCTGGTAGTTTTTGAGGTGCTAGGCTTGATTTTTGCTGCTTTTTATGAAGATAACCGAGGAGGTACGACGAACAAGTGAACTCCAATAAAAATCAAAAAAGTGAACAAAAGTAAGGGCTGCTCCTGCTCAAAGGAGTCCATGCAATGGGAAATTGCAAAACAACATCAGTAGTTGTACATACAACTTATTACTTTACATTTACCTCAACAATAAAAACCTCATGCAAAAAACTGGCTTTAAAAACGTTGACAATTGTGACC
>JBLIBC010000241.1:0-4230 GCA_047632015.1 Glaciecola sp. | reverse complement strand
ATTATAAGTGAAGGTAATTACGAAAATGGGGAGAAAACAGGCTATTGGATTACTTACGAAAATGAAATTACCCACACCGAAGGAAAATACGACAAAGGAGAACCTGTCGGTTTATGGAAGTACTATAAAGACAATGGAGAACTAGAAAGCACATTTGATTTTGAATAGCACAAATAAAATAGTTGTCATAATCCCTGCATATAACGAGCAAGGTTCTATTGGAAAAGTAATTCGAGACATTCCAAAAGAACTGATAAGTGAAACTGTGGTATGTAATAATGGATCCACGGACAACACTGCATCCTTGGCTAAAAATGCAGGAGCCACAGTAGTTTCTGAAAGTAAAAGTGGTTATGGCAATGCATGTTTAGCAGGAATCAATTACTTTAAACTGCAAGAAACTAAACCAGACATTGTTGTTTTTTTAGACGGAGACTACTCAGACTACCCTCATGAAATGGTGAATTTAACTCGTGAAATTGTGGAAAAAGAAGTGGATTTAGTGATTGGATCGAGATCTACCGGTCAAAAAGAAAAAGGATCCATGACACCGCAACAAATATTTGGCAACTGGCTAGCTACAAACTTAATGCACTTGTTTTATGGTGTAAAATTTACAGATTTAGGGCCCTTCAGAGCAATTAAATGGGATTCGCTCATAGCGCTTAACATGCAGGATAAAACATATGGCTGGACCATTGAAATGCAACTTAAAGCCATAAAACTCAAAATGAAAACCAGTGAGATTTCGGTAAATTACAGGAAAAGAATTGGGGTTTCTAAAGTGTCAGGAACGATAAAAGGGACAGTGCTAGCAGGATACAAAATAATTACTGCAATATTTAAATATTTATAACTTTACATTCATGGCGGTTGACACGAAATCATTAAAGGCAAAAGGAAATCTATTAGCTGATGGTAAACATCAATTGTCTTTATTGAATACTAAAAAAACTCCAGATTTTAATGACTATTTAAAACGTGCTGAGGAATTTCCGCTTAAACCTAGCACCTTGGAAATCATGCAAATCAATGTGGGAAAAATGTGCAACCAAGTGTGTGAACATTGCCATGTTGACGCTGGTCCAGACAGGAAGGAAATCATGACCAAGGAAACCATGCAGGAGTGCTTAACTGCTTTGGACAGTTGCTCAAGCTTTACCACCATTGATTTAACAGGCGGTGCTCCTGAAATGAATCCGAACTTTAAATGGATGGTTAGCGAACTTGCTAAACGAGGAAAACAGGTGATTGTTAGGAGTAACTTAACGATTTTACTTGCAAATAAAAAGTACCAGGACTACCCCCAATTTTTTACTGATAACAAGGTGCACATCATAGCTTCGTTACCATGTTACACAGAAGAAAATACGGACAAGCAACGAGGTGATGGAGTATTTGCTAAATCCTTAAAAGCCATCGCTATTTTGAACGACCTAGGGTACGGAAAAGAAGGAACCGGACTTGTACTAGATTTTGCATTTAATCCAGGAGGTCCTTCCTTACCAGGAGATCAATCTAGTTTAGAGGCTGATTACAAAAGGATATTAGGTGATAAGCATGGCATTGTTTTTAACAGCTTATACACAATTACAAACATGCCAATTAGTCGATTTTTAGACTACTTAGTTGTCATTGGGAAGGATCAGGAGTACATGGAATTATTGGTGAACGCATTTAATCCTGACACGGTGAAATCGGTGATGTGTAAAAACACCATTTCTGTTTCATGGGATGGTTTATTATACGATTGTGACTTCAACCAAATGTTGGATTTACCAGTGGCATCAACGGGAAAATCAATTACTGAATTCAACGCAACTGCATTGTCAAAAAGAAACGTGATTGTAAACCAACATTGCTACGGTTGCACTGCGGGTGCTGGAAGCAGTTGTCAAGGAGCTGTTGTTTAAGCCCATGGATAATCAACTCGTTATATTTGCTAAAAACCCAGTACTTGGAAAAGTAAAAACAAGACTTGCAGCAACTGTTGGAAATGAAAAAGCTTTGGAAGTATACAAAGAATTACTTAGCTATACCTGTAACATTAGTTGCAAAGTAAATGCGGAAAAGACTGTATTTTACAGCGACATTATTGAGGAAAGTGATTTATGGGATAAAGCTGGATTTAACCAAGCTATTCAACTCGGAGAAAATTTAGGACAACGAATGTTTACTGCTCTTAAAAACACACTAAAGGACAACAAAGTAGTAATAATTGGGACTGACTGCAAAGAACTTACAAGCGACATTGTCGATCAAGCTTTCAAAGCATTAGATTTTGTTGACGTTGTAATTGGCCCAGCCTTGGATGGAGGTTACTATTTAATAGGAATGAAAAGTTTAGAAGAGAATTTATTTACAGACATCCCTTGGAGTACTAGTGGTGTACTAGAACAAACCGTAAGTAAAATGAATAAAAATCAACTAAGCTTTTTATTGCTAAAAACATTGTCAGACATTGATACCGAAGAAGACTTAAACAGGTCATAACATGAAAAAACTAATCATAATATTGGTGCTTTTAAGCGGAATTAACCTCAACGCTCAACGAGAGGTAAATTCAAATGCCTACTCTTTGATGCTAAAAACACTTTTATCGCACACCGTTCCTGAAGTAAGTGTGGACTCGGCAATGAAAACTACGGACAGCAACACTGTGTGGCTAGACGCTCGAGAGCCTAATGAAATTAAAGTAAGCACTATCAAAAACAGCATACCTGTAGGTTATGACCACTTTGATATTTCCTCGGTTGACAGCATACCCAAAAACAGTGAAATCATCGTGTACTGTTCAGTAGGTTATCGAAGTGAAAAGGTCGCTGAAAAATTAATTACAGGGGGATTCACTGATGTATCCAACTTATATGGAGGTATTTTCGAATGGGTAAATAGGGAACAAACTACGTATCACGACTCCATACCTACCCTGAATATACATGCGTACAATAGATTGTGGGGTGAGTGGCTAAACAAAGGGGTAAAAGTTTATACAAAATAGATAATGACCGAATTACTTGACATCATAATGAAATCCACTGTCGGATATTTCAATTATTTAATTGAATCGATCACTAATCCAATGATGCCCAGCAACTACTTTTATCTTGTTCTGATAATCAGTTTGCTTTGCTGGGTGTTAGAAATTAAATTTCCGTGGCGTAAAAGTCAGAAGTTGCTTCGCAAAGATTTTTGGCTCGACGCTTTTTACATGATCTTTAATTTTTTCATTTTTTACTTATTGGGATACGCAGCCTTATCTGATATAGGAGTACATTTATTCAATGATTCCCTGTCCTACTTTGGTTTCAAAAACATAGTGGCATTAAAATTATACGAAAGTCCAAAGTGGCTTCAATACCTTGTCATGTTTGTAGTAGCTGATTTCATCCATTGGAATATTCACAGACTACTTCACAAAGTGCCATTTTTATGGAACTTTCACAAAGTACATCATTCTGTCCAAGAGATGGGATTTGCAGCTCACTTTCGTTTTCATTGGTTTGAAAGTATCTTTTATAAGTCGATACAATACATTCCTCTTGCCATGATTGGTTTTGGCTTACAAGATTTTTTCCTGATGCATATCGTAACTATATCACTTGGTCATTTGAATCACAGCAACCTCAATTTAAGTTATGGCCCTTTAAAGTACATTTTGAACAACCCTAAAATGCACATTTGGCACCATGCTAAAAACCTTCCAGATGGATCATCAGGAGTCAATTTTGGGATTTCTTTAAGTGTTTGGGATTATCTTTTCAAAACGAATTATGTTCCTTCATCAGGAAAAGACATTTCTTTAGGATTTGAAGACATCGAAACCTATCCTGAAAGTTTTGGAAGGCAAATGAGAGAACCCTTTAAATAGTTTTCATATTAAATTGTAAACGATCTAGGTTTTGAACACATTTAATGCTGCTTCTTTGTACGACATTCATTGGATGACGAATAGCGTAATATTAAAATTATTTGATTCCCAGCTGTTCTACCTAAAAAGTGTTTTATTAAAAAATGCAACCAAAATTCTCTTGTGCTTTCGCCGCTGGAGGGGCAGTACCTTGACCTCCAACGGCATGTAATCGTAACTTGCCTGAAGTAGCTCTTGATTTAGTGCAACGTAATCTAGAACGGGAATGTTTAGCAATTTCTTCATTTATAATATTTTTTCGAATTATTCACTTATTGTCTATTTTATAAGGTGTTCATGAGTGCTACGCAGTTCAGTTG
>JBLIBC010000240.1:0-4244 GCA_047632015.1 Glaciecola sp. | reverse complement strand
TATTTGAAATTATTAAAAGCCATACCAGTGGTTTCGTTCATGGACTTGTGCAAAACTAAGGAGAAATTGTTTTTGTAGATGCTTGTCTTCAGTGTTATTAAAAATTAAATAATTTTAACAGTAAACAATATTCAAAGGTTAGCCTCGTTTTTATTGCGAACATAAAATGTAAATAAGATATATGGAAAGACCCTTTACTCTAAAACATCCTGAAAAGGAAAATTCTTTAAAACATGTAAATAGCCAAGAAGAGCTGACGCAATTGGAAGATGTACAATTACAACCATCTAACGAATCAATTCAGTTTTTATTGAGCTACAGTAAAGCACTATCAGCAGCTAAAACCGACAGCTTGGGCGATGTGTTTACCTTGTTAAATTAGAAGAATATTGTCAGCCTAAAAGGACGACAAAAAAAAGCCTAATCACTTTCATGATTAGGCTTTTTTTATGCTTGCTTATTTGTACTTTATGAAGTGTATTTTTTAAAGATCGCACTGGCAATGTGACCTCCAAATCCAAAGGTATTACTGATAGCGTAATTCACCGTTTTATATTGAGCTTTCCCTAAGCAAAAATCATATTTGTCTTTGAACTGTTCTTCAATATCTGTGGTGTTAATAGTAGGAGGGATGATGTCAGTTTCAATTGCTTTAATACAAGCGATTGCTTCAATTGCTCCAGCTGCACCAAGTAAATGACCTGTCATGGATTTTGTGGCACCAATGTTTAACGTTTTCCTTGTTCCAAAAGTTCTTTCGATAGCGGTGAGTTCACTGATGTCTCCTTGAGGGGTTGATGTGGCATGTGCATTTACGTAATCGATACTGTCAGGTGAAATATCAGCTTCCTTAAGAGCTGCTCGCATTCCTAAAAACGCTCCTTCTCCTTCGGGATGAGTTCCTGTTAAGTGATAAGCATCAGCAGCCATACCGCCACCTACTACTTCCGCAATTATATTTGCTCCTCGAGCTAAAGCATGATCAAGGTTTTCAAGCACTAATGCGCCCGCTCCTTCACCCATTACAAAACCATCTCGGTTAATATCAAAGGGTTTTGAAGCACCAGTTGGGTTGTCGTTATTTTGTGATAGTGCCCTTGCAGCATTAAAACCACCAATTCCACTTTCTGTAATTGCAGCCTCAGAACCACCAGTAATAATAACATTTGCCTTTCCCCATTTAATGTAATTAAAGGCTTCGATGATGGCTGTGTTCGAAGTGGCACAAGCTGAAATAGTAGCAAAATTTACACCTCGTAAACCATGCTTCATGGAGATAACCCCAGCAGCTATATCAGCAATGACTTTAGGTATAAAAAATGGATTGAATCTTGGCGTACCATCTCCAGCTGCGTATTCTTTCATTTGCTCTTGAAAAGTTAACATACCGCCATTTCCTGATCCCCAAATAACACCAATTAAATCGGTATCAAGCTCTTCAAATTTTAATCCAGCATTTGTTATTGCTTCCTCAGAGGCAATTAAGGCATACTGTGTAAATGGATCATATCTTCTTGCTTCACTGCGAGGAATGTAATCTTTAGAATTAAAGTTTTTTAATTCGCATGCAAATTTCGTTTTGAATTTTGAAGAATCAAAATTTGTGATAGCAGCTGCGCCACTTTTTCCATTCACTAAATTTTTCCAAAATTCAGAAATCGTATTTCCAATAGGAGATAATGCTCCAAGGCCTGTGACAACAACCCGGTTTGTGCTCATAAAAAAGGAATTTGTTATTTAGCGATTACAGTAAAATGTAAGTCTGATTTTATCAAACTAGGAGCTTGATATTCAGCAATTAAAGCTGTGTCAGAAATGCTTTTTAATTTGAAGAAAAACTTTTTGTCTCCATTTACAAAATTAATTGTTTTACCGCCTTTATTGAATGACCATGTTCCTGCTTTTTTTTCACCGTAGAAAGTCATTTCGTAGCTACCGTCAGCTTTCAAGTTCATGAAATCGTCTTTGTTTTTTTCATCGACATCCCATTTGCTTCCAAATTCTTCGATAGCTGTTAAGTTCCAGCCATTTTGTAATTTTTCTTTTGTTGTTAAAGTCCCAACTGCTAGGGCGGTGATCAAGGTAAATATTAAGATTTTCATAAAATATAGTTGTTAATTAATGTGCTGTAAGATACTGCATTACTTCAAAGTAGAAAAGTTTAAAGTTTAATGACAGCAACCTTGTTATTTTACTACCATAAACTCTGTTCTCCTGTTGTTTGCTCTACCAGTTACAGTGTCGTTGGAGTCACGAGGTTTTTCGTCTCCATAACCTTTAAAACTCAAGCGGTCGGCAGTGATGCCTTTGTTCATAAGATAGTCATAAACTGACTTGGACCTGTTGATAGACAGTAGAACATTGTGATCCTTTCCACCACGGTTATCTGTGTGTCCACTTATTTCAATTTTTAGCATTGGGTTTTGAGACAAGAAAGTATATAAGATTTCCAGTTCTGTTTCACTTTTAGGCTTTAAATCAGATTTGTCAGTGTCAAAAAAGATGTTGTTTAACACCACAGGTACACCTACTTTTATTGGCTCAAGACCAATGTCTTTTTTGTAAGGTTCTAATTTTGTTCCCTCTGTCATTGTGAAGTTTTCGGAGTGAAATAGGTATCCATCTTGGCTCACGTTAAGCGCGTAGTCTTTTCCAGAAGGTAAGCACACAAAAAATTCACCATTTCCTCTGTCAGCAAATGATTGGAATACTGTTTTTTTTGTGGCCAAATCAATTAATTCAATACTGGCAGGAACAGGGATTTTTGAATCCATATCAAATACGAAACCTTTTAAGTAAGTAACAGGTGTTGGCTTGAGGGCTTCAGGTAAAGGAAATTTGTAAATGTCCATCTCTCCAAAACCACCTTCACGATCGGAGGCGAAGTAAGCAAAAGTTCCAGTGGCATCAATAGTAAGTCCCCATTCATCCTCAAAAGTATTGATAGGGTAGCCGAGGTTTACTGGTTTGCCCCATGTGCCATCCGTTTTTCGCTTACTCATAAATATGTCTGATCTACCCATACCTGGATGACCGTCAGAGGTAAAGTATAAAGTGCTGTTGTCGGGATGAATAAATACACCTTGTTCGGATCCGTTGGTGTTGATATCAAAACCAAGGTTTTTAGGTGTCGTTAATTTGCCGCTTTTAACTTCGCAGACATAGAGGTCTGTTTTTCCAAAGCCACCAGGTCTGCTACTACAAAAATATATTTCGGAACCGTTTGAGGATATTGAAGACTGCGAGTCAAAGTATTTTGAGTTAATAGTTTTTCCTAAATTTCTGGGATTTATCCATTTTCCGTTGCTTAATGTACTGACAAAAAGATCACAACTACCTAAGCCATTCCTACCTTGCCCATAATTCCCAAACGTTTCACAAATTGTGAGTAACATGGTGTTTCCGTCAGACGTTAAACTAGGTGCTCCTTCACGTAATTCACTGTTCAAGGGAGGCGCTTCACTCCGAGCTAAAGTCCAAGTATCGTTTTGTTTCAGAGATGTAAAAATGTCTTCTCGAGCTCCAGCAGGAGAGTTATTTGGAGTCGTTCTAGTAAATGTAATTTTAGTTTGAGCTACATCCATTACAGGATTGTAATCTTTGAGTTTTGAGTTGACATTAGGTCCTAAATTCTCTGGTGTAAATGGTACTGGGTTTTTGAGTGCTTTCAGCGCAAACTGACTTGAAGCAAGGAAAAACAAGGCTTTTTGTTTTGTCTTAGCTTTGGGTTTGTATTGTTTCACGTATACCGCCAATATGTCAAATGATTTTTGATATTGTTGGGTCCGAAAGTACAGCTCCCCAAGATGCAGCAAGTTACCTGGAAAAAAATGAGGGTTAAGCTTAACTGCTTTTTCAAAACTTGATATTGCCTTTAGTTTGTGGTTGTCTGTGATGTGAATATATGCATTTAACACAAGGGCTTCAATAAATTCAGGATCAGCCTTTAAGGATTTAAGATTGAATTTTAAAGCATCAGTGTTGTTTTTGCTTTCAAACTGTTTTTGAGCCTCTTTATGATGCTTGATTGCTTTCTTGTTTTTGGTATTAAATGTTCCCTGGGCACTCGATGCAAAAACAACAGCAAGGGTAAAAAAAACAGTTAAAATATTCTTTAGTGTCATGGCTTCAATTTAGCGATTAAATAGCAAGCATTGTACCAAGCTTACTGAGCACTAAGTTCCGATATTTATCGGCAAAAACGAAATTGCAAAAACAGTATTTTTTTCGTATATTTTAAGGGA
>JBLIBC010000239.1:0-4259 GCA_047632015.1 Glaciecola sp. | reverse complement strand
CAAATAAGCCCTAAAGAAAGGAACTTTAAACCCGAATACGCCGATGAACAATGGCAAGATGTAAATGTGCTTCCAGGAAATAAAAACTCCGAATACCTTACTTGCTTCAGCAATAAAAAATTAGGCAAATTGTGTTTTCTTACTAATCCTGTATACGCTAAAAAACACCTTAAAAATGCTGAGAAAAATTTTGAGGTATTGATTGCAATATACGGAGCAAAAAAAGTAACCATTCAAGACAAAAACAAAATAATATCAGCACAAATTGCTACCCGAATTATAAAATTAAATGAAAAGAAAATAGTGGCGTTAAACATATGGTCAGCCAACCAATCTGTAAAAGTAGAAAATCAAATTACACGAAATTTTCAAATTGAAAAGTTTGGAATTTGGAACAGTGATTACCCAAGAAAGCAGCCCGCAGAAGCGGTTGTTCAAGGAAATTTTATGAATGGAAAATCAGGGGGTGAAATAAAATTAAGAACGATCTTTTTAGTTTTAAAAAGTGAAAATCAAGTGATAAGCATCCCTGCCCGTCAAGCAAAAAGAGGGGTTCGATTTAAGCCTTCTGAAGAATACATGCTTTGGGGTGTGGCTGCTGATGGGAAAATGCAGCTGTTTTTTTCAGTTCCTCAATTTAAATCCATTCTAAAATCAACCGAGAACTGCAGGTTCAACATGAAGTTGATCGATAGTAAAGTATTTGCAAAGTACACAACAGAAAACATTTTTGAACTATGATCAAGTTATCCCTCAAAGTTGCGCTGGTGTTAATCATAACATTACCAAAAACGTGGTTTCTCAACCAAAGGAAAAGCTAACATTTAACGTGGTAAAGGAAAACGTGAACATCTCCATATCTCACTCTTATAATTGTTTGTACCAAAGTTTACCTCATCCTATAAGTATCAAAACCAATGATTCAAGCGGCAATTATATCAAAAGACTTGCTGGTGTTACTATCAATGAAACCGACTCAGGGACGTTCCTAGTTCCTCAAGCATCAAAAGAGGCTTTACTTACGGTTTATGAAGTCAAAAATGGAATTGAAAAGCTTATCATGACAAAAAAATACTTGGTTCTTCCTGAGCCAAAACTTCAAATTAGGAACAAACCAACAGATAACTTTTTGATGAATATACTGCTCGTTTCTGGAACCTTAAAAGGCATAACTCAACTTGGTCAAAAAAAAATAGTGCTAAAAGTGACCTCTTTTAAAGTACTTTATACTGACATTAATGGTGAGCCCCGATCAGATTCGGTAATAGGAAATACGGTTCCTATTACCACGCGAAAAGAAATAGCAAAATTGTCTGATGGGGCACTAATTTATTATGAGAACATCGTGCTTCAAATAACGCCCGATTTCGAAACTGAACTTCAACCATACCGCATTACATCAGAAGTAGTAGATCCTAAAACTACAACGAAATTTGGTTTATAAACCTTGAACTTCCTTTTTTATCATTTTAATGTTCCCATGCTGTGGAATAAAATTGACAAATACAACTCCCTTTGAATATCGACATTTAAGCGGTTTTCCATTTTGGATGAAGTCAAATTTTCCAGTAACATTGATTTGCAAGGTCAGTTCAGATTGATTGTATTCCGACCCATTAACAACCGCAATTTTATTCCCATCAAAGGACAATTTTGTTTTCTTTTTACACCTGTTGTACTTTAATATCCTCACTGGCGTCGCTACCCATAACTCATTTGTAGCTACCTTTTTTTGAAGCAGCTTAAGGTGACGTACGTAGTCCTTTAACAAAATGCTTCCCCAAGACCCATCCTGTACTCCGTGACATCCTCTAATGGCCCAAGTCCCTGTTTCAATGGCAGCTAACACGACACTGTCTAGCACTAAACGGTCTTGTTCGGGACGTAATATATGAAAATTAAGTCCAAAGTTTTTTATGCTATCGCTGCGATTAAAAGCATCTTTCTCCCCTGCCCTTGCGCCCAACATCTGTAAACTGTCTTTTAAATAAGTCAACATCGTATCATTTATTAAGTCATAAGGAAAAACAAAAAATTCTGGTTGTATGCCTGTTTCTTTTTTAATGATTGACGTACTCAAATTGTATTCTGTTTCGTAATCCGTTCGATCATAATAGTCATTAGGGCACCAAGAAACCGGTAATCCGCAAAAGTGATTGTGAGAATGATTCAGAATTTCATGCCCATGAGCAATCATTTCATTTGCTTTTTTCCAATCCGCTGCATCACAATGAGAGGTCACCACAGCAAAACTCACAGGAATATTCATACTTGTTGCTACCGAATCAACATGTTGTCCGATTCCCTTTGCTGGTTCCATTCCAAAATCATCATGAATAATTGAATAAGCCCCTTTTGCACCATTTTTCCACGCAGACAAAGACAGCGAATGGATATCTTGTCCGTAAGATTTTAATCCAAGGACTAAAATAAGCAAGGTGATTTTTTTCATGACATTAATGTGTCGGTAAAAGACTAAGATAAAACCGCATTATTCAAATACTACATTAATTCGAATCAACATACTTAAAAAGGAAACCTAAAATTAATTCGCCTTAACCGTTTCAATGAAACACTTCACCTTATCAGGTGTAATATCAGGATAAACACCATGCCCAAGATTAGCAATGTATGGTCCTCCTTCAAATTTTGAAAGCATTTCTTTAGTGAGTTTTTCAATTTGAGAAAAGTCACTGTACAAGGCGCAAGGATCTAAATTCCCTTGTAATGTTTTACCCGCACCAACCAATTGTCGCACTTCTTTTGGGTCCATGTTCCAGTCCAAACCAATTGTTCGGCAGTTCAAATTCCCTAAATCGTTCATTACAAAATAAGCTCCTTTACTAAACACTGTAAGAGGAACTTCTGGAATCGCATCACATATTTGACTGATGTACTTTAAAGCAAATTCACGGTACTGGTCAGCACTTAAAATGCCCGCCCAAGAATCAAAAATTTGTAACATGTCAGCCCCAGCTCTCACTTGAGCTTTTAAATAAGCAATGGTCGTTTGTGTAATTTTTTCCAACAAAGTGTGTGACAACGTAGGATCCGAATAAAGCATTTTTTTCGCTTTTGAAAAAGTTTTGCTTCCACTACCTTCAATCATGTACGAAAATATCGTCCATGGTGCTCCAGCGAATCCAATAATTGGAACCCTACCTGCTAACTCGCGCTTAGTAATTTTAATAGCATCAAGAGTATAAGATAGCTTTTCTTCAGGGTCAGGGACAACCATTTTGTCCACATCAGCCATGGTCTGAATCGTCTTTTCAAACCAAGGGCCTTGCTTTTCTATCATTTGATAAGTCAAACCCATTGCCTCAGGCACCACTAGTATATCACTAAAAATAATGGCAGCATCTACATCCAAATGGTCTATTGGTTGAATAGTCACCTCAGCAGCAAGCTCCGGCGTTTCAACAAGTTCTTTAAATCCTGAAAGCTTACCCCGCAATTCACGGTATTCAGGCAATATTCTACCAGCTTGACGCATTAACCACACCGGTGTTCTTTCTGTTTTTTCGCCACGTGCAGCACGCAGTATTAAATCGTTCTTTAGTGTCATAATACTTAATGAGCTTATACTACCGCTTGTCTAATTGCGGTTAATTTTTCTAATAATTCCTCTAGTTTATCAAGCTGAAGCATATTAGCTCCATCCGATTTTGCAACAGAAGGATCTGGATGAGTTTCAATAAAAATTCCATTAGCCCCCGTAGCAATTCCTGCTTTAGCAATGGTGGTTATTAACTCTGGTTGCCCTCCTGTAACCCCCGAAGTTTGATTCGGCTGTTGTAATGAATGCGTAATGTCCAGAACCACTGGTGCGTACTTTTGCAAAGCTGGGATGTTTCGGTAATCTACCACCAAGTCTTGGTATCCAAAAGTATTTCCGCGTTCTGTTAACCACACTTTGTTGTTTCCAGAATCCTTCACTTTTTGAACTGCAAAGCTCATGGAGTCACCGGATAAAAACTGTCCTTTTTTTATACTAACTACTTTATTTGTTTTTGCAGCAGCCACTAATAAATCAGTTTGACGACACAAAAAAGCAGGTATTTGTAACACATCAACGTATTTTGCAGCAACTTCTGCATCTTTTGACTCATGAATGTCAGTAATTGTAGGTAAACCGTAAGTTTTACCTACTTTTTTTAATATTTCAAGTGCTTTTTCGTCTCCAATTCCAGTAAATGAGTCAATTCTTGATCGATTTGCCTTTTTGTAGGAACCTTTAAAAACATAAGGTATCTCAA
>JBLIBC010000238.1:0-4276 GCA_047632015.1 Glaciecola sp. | reverse complement strand
TGGTTTTAATGAAGCTGATCATAAACCCAATTTTTTATTAAACAGTTTGAGCGCCATTTTTAGTGCTGCCTATAAAAAAGGTGAAATCAGCGGAGAGCAGTTAATTGTTTTAGAAGACGAAGTGTCCAATTTAATGGACATTATGGGAGCTTGTGAACGAATCCGAAATACACCTATTCCTTTTGGTTACACCATTCACTTGAAAAGGATTATGCTCATTTATTTATTGACACTTCCCTTTGGGTTTATTAAAACCATGGGTTGGTACAGCGTACCATTTATGATGATTGTGTTTTATACCATGATTGGAATTGAGTTAATGGGTGAAGAAATCGAAGAACCATTTGGTACAGACTTAAACGATTTACCGTTTGATGATCTTGCGGCTAAAATACAAGTGAATGTGGAGGAGATAAGACATTTTTAATATTTGTCTTTTCTTTTCACATCCTAATGAGTAGTTTCTGGTGACTTTTCGCTCTCTATTTGTATCTTTGCCTTCATGAATAACGATAAGCTTAAGGACCTACAAAACACCTTGAAAGGTGAGTTATATCACGATAAAACGATGCGAACTTTATACGCAACGGATGCTTCGGCATATCGCGAAATGCCTTTGGCTGTTGCTATTCCAAAAGGGGAGGAGGACTTGTTTGCTTTGGTGAATTTTGCCAGAGAAAACGGAACTTCAATCATTCCGAGAACTGCTGGAACCTCACTTGCTGGTCAGGTAGTAGGAAACGGAATTGTGGCGGATGTGTCGGTTAATTACAGGGACATTTTAGAAGTAAATAAAGAAGAGCACTGGGTGAGGGTTCAGCCAGGAGTAATCCGTGACGATTTAAACCGATTTTTAGCTAAAGAAGGTTTGTTTTTTGGACCTGAAACAAGTACTAGTAGTCGTTGCATGATAGGAGGAATGGTAGGGAATAATGCATGCGGTGCAAGGTCAGTAATATATGGCAGTACGCGGGACCATTTGTTGGAAGTCAAAGCTATATTGGCAGACGGAACGAAGGTCACTTTCAAGGATCTTTCGACGGAAGAATTTTTAAATAAAGCCAACGGAATTGGAGTAGCTGGAGAGGTGGAAAACCAAATATACTTCGACATCCGTGAGATGTTGTCAAAAGAGGAGAACAGGATTGAAATTGAAAAGGAGTTTCCAAAACCTGTTATCAAAAGGAGGAATACTGGTTATGCTATTGATTTATTAAAAGATACAGCTCCCTTTCAAGATGGAAAAAAGAACTTTAATTTTTGCAGCTTGATTGCAGGTTCTGAAGGAACGTTGTGCTTAATAACTGAAATAAAAATTAATTGCGTTCCTGTATTGTCCAAGCACGTTGCTATGATGTGTCCACATTTTGACAGCATTGATGAATCTTTGAGGGCCAACTTAGTAGCCTTGAAAAGTTTGCCATCTCAGGTGGAGTTAATGGACGATATAGTGCTTGAATGCACCAAGGCAAACATTGAACAACGCGAAAATAGAGGTTTTGTAAAAGGTGATCCAAAAGCGGTGCTGATGGTGGAAATTCACCGAGAAAGTAAGGAGGAATTGGACAAGGAAATCATTCAACTCGAAGCTAATTTAAAGGCTGCTGGGTACGGTTATCATTTCCCAGTATTGTACGGAAATGAAATCACCAAAGCACTTACCTTAAGAAAGGCTGGTTTAGGGTTGTTGGCCAATATTCCTGGGGACGACAACGCTCAGCCAGTTGTAGAGGATACAGCAGTTGATGTAAACGATTTGCCCGATTTCATTGCTGATTTTAATAAAATAATGGACGGTTATGGTCAAAAATGTGTGCATTACGCGCATGCTGGAACAGGTGAAATTCACTTGCGTCCTGTATTGAACATGAAGACCAAAGAAGGGCACGAGTTGTTCAGAAAAAGTGCAGAGGACATTTCTAAATTGGTAAAAAAATACAAGGGGTCGTTGAGTGGGGAGCATGGTGACGGAAGGCTTCGTGGAGAATTTATCCAGTACATGATTGGCGATAAAAATTATGCGTTAATCAAGCAGATAAAAAAATCTTGGGATCCGAATAACATTTTCAATCCTAATAAAATTGTCGATACGCCACCTATGGATACTAACTTGAGGTATGAGATAGGACAGGAGACAAAACAATTTGAAACGGAGTTTTCCTTTGAAAACAGCGATGGAATTTTACGTGCTGCTGAAAAGTGCAACGGAAGTGGGGATTGCAGGAAAAGCGAAGAAAGCGGGGAGACCATGTGTCCTAGTTTCATGGCCACAAAAAACGAAAAACACACCACTCGTGCTAGAGCTAACATATTACGCGAAGTGCTCACGAATTCAGATAAACTGAATGCATTTGACAGCGAAGAAATAAAAGAGGTCATGGACCTTTGTTTAAGCTGTAAAGGATGTAAAAAGGAGTGTCCGTCCAATGTGGATGTGGCCAAGTTGAAAGCTGAATTTTTACAACAATATTACAATACGAACGGTGTACCTTTTCGTTCAAAAATGATTGCTAATGTTACTTCAACGAATAAGTTGGGTTCAATTGCTCCCGGAATTTACAACTGGATTTCAGGAAATAAGGTGACGGGTAATTTAATAAAAGGGATGATGGGCTTTACTAAAAAACGCCCAATTCCACCTTTAGCTAAAACTACTTTGAAAGCCTGGTTTAACAAAAACAAGGCTGATAAGTTTGGTGAAAAAAGCGATAAAGATTTAGGAACTGTGTTGTTTTTCAACGACGAGTTCACAAATTATTTAGATGTTGCTGAAGGCATTACAGCGATAAAATTATTGACAGCATTGGGCTTTACGGTTGAAATGCCTGAGGTTACGGATAGCGGAAGGACCTTTCTAAGTAAAGGACTGGTTAAAGAAGCTAAAAAAAGAGCCATTAAAAACGTGGCTTTGCTAGGAGGTAAAGTTTCAGCAACAACGCCTATGGTGGGGATCGAACCAAGTGCGATATTAACTTTTCGGGATGAATATCCTGATTTAGTAATTGGAAATCCAGCTGTTCAGACCATTTCTGATAATACTTATTTTATTGACGAATTCATTTCAGATCATATTCAAAAAGGCAACATTACCGCCGATCAGTTTACAGAGAAAGAGGAACTGATTAAGTTTCATGGACATTGTCATCAAAAGGCTCAATCTAGTTTAACACACACGAAAAGGATGTTGAGCTTACCAAAGAATTACACCATGCACACCATTCCAAGTGGATGTTGTGGCATGGCTGGAAGTTTTGGGTATGAGGAAGAGCACTATGATGTTAGCATGCAAATAGGCGAATTAGTATTGTTTCCAACGGTAAGGAAACAACCTGAGGATGTTATTATTGCTGCACCTGGAACAAGTTGTCGTCATCAAATTAAAGATGGAACAGGCAGGAAGGCTGTACATACTGTGGAGGTTTTGTATAATGCATTAGCCCCTCCCGTCCCCGAAGGAGAGCTTGGATGACGTGACGATAATTCTCAATATACGTGGTCGCTTGAGCAAGTTACATTGCTCTAAAAGGGTGCGAGTATAGGGAAATTAGTTAATTATAATACAATAATGAAAACGGAATTCGATTGCATCATTATTCTCCCAAACAAAATGGATGCATTGGGAAAGTTAAATGAGGAGAGTAAATGCAGAGTGAGTTTTGCTTGCGATCATCATTTCAGTAATCCTGATGCGGTACTACTTTGTTCTGGTTCAGGTTTTTGCAACGACTCTGATATATGCATTTCGAATCAAATGAAGAAATTTGCTGTCGGACTAGGCGTGGATTCAAGTTGTATTGTAACAGATACGAAGTCCAAAGATACAGTTGGTGATGCATTTTTCACAAAAGTCAATGTGGTAGCAAAGCAAGCTTGGAAAAACTTACTGATAGTCACTACTGATTATCATGTGGATAGAGCTGAGAAAATTTTTAATTTTATTTACGGCCCAAGTTATACGATAAAAGTAATTGGATGTTCAGTTCAAAGTAACCGCACTGAAGCGTTAGAAAAAAAATCCATGAACGACTTTACACAAACATTTAAGGGAGTTAAACCGGGAGATGATCAAGCAATTGAAAAACGATTAATCAGTCGTCACCCTTTTTATTTGACGACGAAATAGTAAGCCTATTTCAATATTCATTTGCGTCTCCACAAGGATTTTCATCTGGATCAATTCCGCAATTGTCTTCTTCGTGGTCCCATTTTATTTTTGAGCCTTTCGGTTTATCTTTTTCTTCGTTTTCTCCTTTTGACGGAGCGGAGGAGGGATCAG
>JBLIBC010000237.1:0-4294 GCA_047632015.1 Glaciecola sp. | reverse complement strand
ACGGATGGTTGAGTGCTCACCACCGAATTAAAATTTTGGAAAACACGGTGGAAATCATGAAAATTCGAAAAAACGAATTAGTTGATACTGCTGCAAAAGAAGGTGGAAAACCTTATAAAGACACTGTGGTAGAAGTTGAAAGAGCCATCAATGGCGTGAAATTAGCCATTCAAGGTATTGCTCAATTAAAAGGAGAACAGGTACCTATGGGTTTAACTCCTTCCTCCGAAAACCGGATTGCTTTTACAACAAGAGAACCAATAGGTGTGGTAGCTGCCATTAGTGCATTCAATCACCCATTAAACCTCATCATACACCAAACAGTAACTGCAATTGCAGCAGGGTGTCCAGTAATCATTAAACCAGCTTTAACCACTCCCCTTTCTTGTTTGTTGTTTGTTGAAATATTGCATGAAGCTGGATTGCCTAAGGGCTGGTGCCAGTCAATTATATGCGAGAATGAACATGCGGAAATGCTGGCTACAGACAAACGCGTCAACTATTTTTCCTTCATAGGCTCATCTAAAGTTGGCTGGTTTTTGAAATCCAAGTTGGCCCCAGGAACTCGATGTGCATTGGAACATGGTGGCGCTGCTCCTGTGATTGTGGAAAAAGATGCGGACTTCGAAGACATGTTACCTTCCTTAATAAAAGGTGGATTTTATCATGCAGGCCAGGTATGCGTATCAGTGCAACGTATTTATGCGCATGAGGAAATAGCCGAAAACTTGGCAAAACAATTAGCTGTTTTAGCTGACCACCTGATTGTCGGAAACCAAATGGATCCTGCCACGGAAGTCGGACCTTTAATTTTACCGCGAGAAGTTGACCGAGTAGAACAATGGGTAAATGAAGCTGTTCAAGCAGGTGCTACAGTACTTTGTGGAGGAAAAAGAATATCAGACACCTGCTATCAACCAACTGTTTTATACAATCCGCCTGCAGATGCAAAAGTGTCAACACAGGAAATTTTTGGACCTGTTGTTTGTGTTTACTCCTTTACCTCCACCGACGAAGCCATAGAAATAGCTAACTCACTTCAGGTGCATTTTCAAGCCGCCGTCTTTACCAAAAACATTGACCAAGCTTTGCATGCAGTTAAAAAACTGAATGCCACAGCCGTCATGGTAAATGACCACACAGCTTTCAGAGTAGACTGGATGCCTTTCGGCGGAAGGGATTCTTCAGGGATTGGAATGGGAGGAATTGAACATTCGATGAAAGAAATGACAAGGGAAAAGTTGATGGTTATTAAGAGTGAGGTGTTGTAGGTATACCCTCTCTCTTTTTGCAATTTTCCATGCTTCATCTACTCTACTTCGGGAATTCAGTTGTTCGTTACACTCTGCTGCATGGGCTCCTATCGGTCAGGAGTTTACCCTACTTTTGTTCACTTTTTCTAATCTCTCTGGAGTTCACTTGTTCGTCGTACCTCCTCGGTTGTCTTGATAAAAAGCAGCAAAAATCAAGGCTAGCACCTCAAAAACTATCAGCTTTTTCGCTGATGGCGTGAGCATGACTATTGTTTATCAACACAACCGAGCGGAAGCAAACAAGTGAACATGAAAAAATAGAATAGAGTGAACAAATTTATAACCAAGTGAGGGCCAAGATGTTAAAAGCCATCAGCCCCTTCTCTATAAGCCAATAATATCAGTCGTTTCAAATATTCATTTCCAAAGGGTAACGAATAGGGTAACTGAACTTCTTAGTTTATGTCAATGTACTTTGTTGTTCCAATTTAATTGTAAAGTACGATTAAAAGTGTTGCATTACAAAAATTAACGATTCAGCATGTAACCACCTCAGTAATCGAGGAGAACTAGAGGTTTTGTGCAATGACCATATCTGACAATACTTATTTTTTTGATTAAAAAAGCTCAATATATACCTCAAAGCATTATGTTCTCACCAACAATGTTCGGCCATGTAATCACTTCCTGTTTAGTGGTATTTATTAACTTTGAGATTACGTTGTTAGCACCGTAAATCAATAGTTAATGAATACAAAATTATTCTTTATTAGAAAGAAAAACCTTTTGCTAGTGTTCATGTTCACGTCAATCCTTTTATATGGAGGTAAAACAGACACAATAGAAATTAATAGGAAATTTTCAGTTGGTTTAACAGCTTCTCCGAACTATTCATTTAGGAATTTGGTAGCTACAGATTTTGGTAAATCAGATAATGCCTATACAATAAATGGTTCCGAATTTGACTATAGGGAACATTTTGAAGACAAAAAACTTTCCTACTCGTACGGAATAAACTTACAATACAGAATCAATAAGCATTTCGCTCTAGAGGCAGCTGTTTATCGTGCTAATAAAGGTTATGAGATTGAACACGTTCAATATGGCTATTCAAATAATATAAATCATTTGGTATATGACTTTAATTATGTTGATATTCCACTTTCGTTTAAGTATTTCGTTTTTAATAAAAAGGTTAGCTTGTTTTTTATAGCGGGAGTTTCTGCAAATGTTTTTGTTCTTTCAAGAGTTAAAACTATTAACCTCGTTACTAATGATGTTGCATATTCTCATTCGAGAGAAGGCGTCACTCCTTACAATATTTCCGTTTTAGGAGGCTTGGGAATTAGTTATGAAATATCAAATCGAATGAATGTAAGTTTGCAACCTCAGTATGAACGCTTTCTTAACACAAAATTAAATAACGATTATTTAAGTGCTATTTATGATGAGTATCTATATTCATATGGCGTGAATTTTGGTCTGTACTACACCTTTTAAAATGGAAAAGTGTTTCTTATTTCTATAATCCAGCTAGAAGTATATTAGTGGTTCAATTCACAGTTTTAAAGTATACCCCAAAATGTGAGCGAATACATTCTTCGTAGTTGGATTTGAACAGCTATATCTTCCCTATTTAGTCCTTGGTCGAAAATCATCAAAAACTTCGATTTTTTAACTCAAAAATTAAAATCTTGGATGTTTGTCAAAATAATGTTGGACTAAATTCAATTTAGGAGAGTTTTGAAAAAGATGGTATTTTCGACCTGGCAATAAGTAGTGCGGGGTCAGTTGTCATTCAACACAGGTCAACAGCTGCTAACGCAAAGCTTGATCTAAGTGATCTTGTACCAGAAATATATCTATTAGTGGTTCTCAATGAAAACTCAGGATCTGAACAAAAAGTTACTTTAGTAAAACAGTAAACTGACACTTAATCCCTACCTTTAACGCTACCAATTTACCTACCGGATGAAATTTACTATTGCCCTAATAACTGTTATTTTACTTTCATCGAATGCAGCTTTTGCCGGTCTAAAAGAGGCCAAACACAAAATGGAAGTGGTGCCTTTTAAATTCAGTTTAAATGGCGGCGTTTACAGGTCTCGACTTGCCAATGCGATACCGGCAAAAAGAGAATACAACAACCCAGCATTTTTTGTTCAAGTGTTTTTGCCATTTAAAAGATCAGTGGACCTTCCTGAACATTTTGATGGTAACGACAGCACTTCCGTTTACTATGACCGGTTATTTTCAGCGAGTCCATACGCTGTGTTTCATGTCACTGAAGACATGGGGAATGCTGCTGGTATTGGACAAGAATTGTCAGTAAGAGTAGTTAAACGAGTATATGCTAAAATTCAAATTGCCATTGCTTGGACCGAATCTCAAGCGGCAACCAACGATGGTTTAAAAACTGGTTTTAACTTCCATAACTATTGGTATTTGTCCACCTTTTTATCAAGAAACACAGCCTTGTCAGTAGGCTACACGCACATTTCAAACGGTCGGGTTTTTAGACCTTCAGACAGTTCTATCTTTGACATGTTAACCGTTGGGGTTAGTCATACGTTTCGAAAATAGTAATACATAGTTTCCACATTAATCCAAAACACATGAAGAAAACCGCACTAATTACCGGAGCAACAAGTGGAATTGGAAAAGCTACTGCAATTCGTTTTGCGAATGAAGGCATCAACCTTATTTTATGTGGAAGACGAAAAGACCGATTGCTTGATTTACAAAAAGAACTCGATCATTTAGTTGAAGTGGAAGTGCTGTGTTTTGATGTCCGTGACAAGGAAGCAGTAAAAAACGCTATTTCGAATCTTCCGGATAAATTCAACACCATTGACATGCTGATCAACAACGCTGGAAATGCCTACGGTTTAGATTCTATTGAATCTGGAAACATGGACGATTGGGATGCGATGATTGACATTAACCTCAAAGGACTCTTGTATGTTTCCAACGAAGTAATAAAATACATGATGAATCAAAAATCTGGTCACATCATTAACATTGGATCTACTGCGGCAAAG
>JBLIBC010000236.1:0-4296 GCA_047632015.1 Glaciecola sp. | reverse complement strand
AACGTTAAAATAAGCGACAGCCATTCTCTATTAAATAGTTGTCACACAATCGACGTCTTCGTTAGGACCTGAGGAATCTATTTTATTCAAATAAGACCGCATGTACTAAAGTCAATTAAAATAGAGCAATCGACATAAGAGAGATTGCTTCGTTCCTCGCAATAATGATATAGCGCTGAGGATATAATGAGATTGAGATATTTCAAAATTAAAACTACCTACTCTACTTCATTAAACACTGCAAGTAAATCATTTAAGTTGTACCTACTTCCTCTTAAAGAATTACTCAACATGATCACCGTATAATCCTTAGATGGTATTTTAAAATACAAATGCCTGTTTCCACGCCACCAGCCAGGATGGTATATTATTTTACCTAAATGATCGTTGTATCTCAACCTCCACCCTAAACCATAAGAGTTCCCATTGTTTTTAATTTTTACTTGCGGCTCAAAAGCTGATTGCAAAATGGAATCATTCACCATTAAGCAACTAAAAAAGTATTTGTCAAACAACAACAAATCATGAGCCGTTGAAAAGAATCCTTTGTCACCCACAATTCCATCTAGGTAATCAAACTCCATTACCTTATTCCATTCATTGTATCCATACACTAAATTTTTAGGCAAGGTGTCTTCAGATAAATCCAATAAAAAACTGTTTTTCATTCCGCATGGTTCAATAATTCGTTCTTGAACTATTTTATGATATGACTTGTTTTCAATGTGCTCTGCCACTGATGCCAATAACGCAAAGTTCGTGTTGCAATAATTAAACTTTCTTCCAGGCCTTCCAGCAAAACCAGGATTGTGACAATTAATGATTTCAATTAACGAGTCGTTACTCACCACACACTCTTTATCTTCCAACACGTGGTCACAGTAATAATAATATTGTGTTAAACCAGATTGGTGGCTTAAAAGCATTTTAATGGTGATGTTTTTATAATTCTCTGGTAGTCGTGGCAAAAAAGATGTAACAGTGTCATCCAAGCTTAACTTCCCTTCTTGTATTAAACTTAATATAACTGCCCCAGTGATTGGTTTTGTAATTGACGCCAACTGAATTGCTGAGGTATCTTGCAAGGGTATGCGTCTTCTGATGTTAGCATAACCTAAAGTGGTATCGTAAATTATTTCATTGTTTTTAGCAATAATTATAGAACCATTGAAATGTCTTCTTTTTATAAAATTATCAAACTTTGATTTTATATAAGATAAATCCTTCGCCGAAATCACCGGGGTCTTGATTGGCACTTGAATTAACGGAACACTTTTAGTGTCCACATTTGTGGCCTTTGAAGAGTTTTGCTCGCAACTAACAAGCAACGAAATAAAGACAAATAAAACCACGAATCTCATCTAGTGCTAAAATACTAAGAATAGCTTTTCATACCAAAGCCAATAGTGACTTTATGAATAATTTAACTCACTTCGAAATGTTAACATTCAAGCCGGCTAAATAATTTGCATTATTTAAATAAAAAAATGAATAAATAAATTATGGAATAGATTTTGACCTCTACTAATAAAAGCAGTATTTTACCTATTATAAAACACACAACATGTTTAAATTTAAAAAACTCTCCTTTTTATTCATAGCTTTCCTTTTTATAGCGTGTAATGGTCCAAAATCACTGACAAAAAAAGGAAATAAATTTTCTGAAGCTGGAATCCATGAGCAAGCCCTTAATTACTACATCAAAGCTCTGGAGAAAAAAAGCTCCCATGTTGATGCTCAAGTTGGATTACTAAACAGCGGAAGAGCAATTTTAAACGAATACACGTCCGCGTTTTTCAAAGCATACAGCACAAGTGACCACAAAACAGCGGTATACACTTACATAGAAATGGAAACTTTTGTAAAACGAGTAAGTAGATTTACTACAAAAATAACCATTGCCCCGTCTTACAAGGAGGACTTTGAAGATTCAAAAAAAATATACGTTGAAAGTAAGTTTGAAGAAGCGAATGATTTAATTGGGGAGGAAAAATTTAATGAAGCCAATGTTATATTCAAAGAAATCGAGAAAATAGACCCAAACTTTGAAGGTCAAGATTTTGAAGCTCTAAAAGAAATGGCTCTACTTGAACCATACTACAGACGAGGAACCAAACACTTGAACAATGATAAATTCAGGAGATCTTACACAGAATTCAAATTCATTAACAGTAAAAACCCTGATTACAAAGATTCAAAATTCAAATTAAGTGATGCTTTGGAAAAAGGACAGTACACCATTGGGGTCCTTAAATTTGAAAATCTTTCCAGGGACAAAAGTACTAGCGAATACATTTCATCGCAATTAACAGATAACATCATAAAAAGCGGCAACCCATTTGTTAAGTTAATTGACAGGAGCAACATGGACCGTATTGTGAAGGAGCAGATGATGAACATGAATGGTGTAACCAACGGCAGCATCGCTATTCAAGCTGGAGAATTAGTTGGAGCTAAAGCCTTATTAATAGGAACTGTTTTAAAAGTGACCAAACAGTCTGTTGCACCAAGAGCAAAAAAAGTAAAAGCCTATAGCTCTTACCAAGAGAAAAAATACGACGCCGAAAATGATCGAACATATTACGAAACCAAGTACAAAAAAACATCATACACTCAGTACGACGGTTACAATAGGGTTAATATTTCATTTAAATTTCAGTTAATATCTACAGAAACTGGACAAATATTGCTTTCAGATATCATTGAAAAGTCAGCAAATAGTGCAGTTAGTTATGCTAGGCACAATGGTAATTACAAAAACCTGGTTCCAGGTGATTGGAAAAATAAAAACTCGTCTTCGACTTCGGACGAGGTAAGCACTAGTTCCTCAGCAAAAAGAAGTTTAAGAAGTAAGTTTACAGCTAACACCAAGCTTATACCGGTGAGCGATATTCAAAACGGACTTCAATCACAAATATCAAAACAAGCAGCAATTGAAATTTTAAAGTTTAATCCTGAAGACTAACAAAATGACGAAATACATTCAATTCCTCATGATCGCATTTGTGTTAAGCAGTTGCGTTAGTCATGAAAATAAGATGCTTAAAAAATATGGAGAACAGCCAGAATGGGCAGCAAAAACCCCTTCCTCTCACTCCTACTTCAGCGGTATTGGGATTGTAAAAAAGAACATTACTGAGTACAGAAAGGTAGCTACGAAAATTGCTTTAGATAATTTAATCAATGAAATTTCAGTTAATGTTTCTAGCTCCTCCTTGTTTTCAACACTGGAAACAAACGACAGTTTTAACGAAGAGTTTTCACAGAACATTCATTTAAGCTCAAAAGAAACAATTGAAGGATACGAGCTTGTCGATACATGGGAGAACGAACACCAGTATTTCGCTTATTACCAACTTTCAAAAACAAAGCACAAACAGCTAAAAGCTAAAAGAATTAAGTTAGCTGTTGACCGTGCAAAAAAAACATTTTTAACTGCCATAGAAATGAAAAAATCGGGGAATTATAAGCAGGCGATAGTAAGTGATATACAAGCTTTGGAAATTCTTAATCCTTTTTTAGATCAAGATCTAGGCACTGAGATTAACGGCAAACAGGTTAACATGGCTGTTGAAATAGTGCACGCTATAAAAAGTATTGAAGATGAAATCATGATGACTCCATCATTTTACGAAAAAACCATCAAAATGGGGAAAACAATTGATGCGCGCGACTTATATGTTACTGTTACCAACAAGAAAGGTAAAAAACTATCAAACATACCTGTTTTATTCACCCACAAAGCTATATCATCAAAAAAGCTTAGAACAAACTCTGACGATAAAGGGGTTGCAGCTTTTAATTTGGGTAAAATAAAAAGCAGTAAAGGTCACCAAGAAATACTTGTGAATTTTGATTTCAACACCATTGTCAAAGAAGCCACTCAAAACAGGTTAATCCGGAAAATAATTAATTATCAGGAAGCTAGTAAAGTTCAAATGACTTTGCACGTGGAAGTACCTGCCGTATTCGTTAAAGGAAAAGAAAGCTTGAATGGTGAACCGTCAAAAATGCAATTGAACATCAAATCAAAAATTCAAAGATCCCTTTTAGATAACAAATTTGACATTGCCAATACTGAGAGTGAAGCAGATCTAGTACTTGAATTTGATATTCGCTCAAATTCTATGACAAAAGCAAACCCATTAAATGTCGTTTCTTCAAATGGAAACATCACTATATTTGAAAAAACAAAACTCATACACAGTCAGGAAATATCCTTACAAAAAGGAGCACACATCACTTTAAACGAAGCAATGAATGAGGCCTATAAAAAAGTCTCAAATCACATAAACA
>JBLIBC010000235.1:0-4313 GCA_047632015.1 Glaciecola sp. | reverse complement strand
AAACTGAGTAGCAACACTTTTTTTGTTCTGCTCGCTCATTTGATAACAAGACCCATTGAAGCAAAATGGTGTGTTGTCAATGGCTTCCAAATTCATGCTGATTAACAAATTTGGTTTGTAAGCTCCTGTGTATTGATAACGCCCTGGTTTGTCCTCATGAAATCCGCTAGGCAAATCCACGTTTAAATTTTGCGAGGATTCAATTTTGACAATGGTTGTTTCCATGGCGTTTTTTAATTGAGGACCTTCAAAGTAAAAGTTTTCGTAAATCAACTTGTTGTTTGCTACTGTAAGTGGAGTCGTGATGCCAATTTTAAACATCCTGTTTTCCTCTTTGGTGCAAGGGAATACGGTTACTGTAATACGATTTCCTTCCTGCCAATGTGCCAAAGCAGGATCACGACGTTGTACTCCTACAATGTTCCTGTAGGCTGCAGTGGCTTTCTTTTTAGTGGACAAGCGTGATTTTCGTTCTACTCCTTCAACCCATAAGGACAGGGAGGTGACCACAGCTCCTTCCGGCACGTGGAATGAATACAAAGCTTCTTCCTGTCTTGGCCACCGGTGTTTATTGTCATTCAGGATACTGATTGTCTTTTCAGTATAAGCGTACCTAAAGCTTGGATTAATGCTGATGCTGTTTACAATTTCAACTGTTTTTAAATTTTTATCCGACCATATTTTTGGTGTCGTTGAATGACGAGCGGCGTGTTGTGCATTAAGTATTGACATCCGATCATTTCGGGAAATTGGAACATCACCAAATATTGCAAAGGCTGTATAAACTAAAGGGTCGTGCATTATTTTGATGCCATTTCCGGAAGGAATATCAAACCAAGATCTGAAGTGATCATTTGGAATATCATAATAAATCCCTCCCTTGATGAGCGCCGTGGTGAAAAAATCGTCCTTTAAGTTTTGACTAAGTAAAATCCAATTTGGAAGCTCGTTGTCAGGGTTTGTTATTACCGTGGCGTGTGTAGTGTGCAATTTGGTACGTACATTTTTCCATGAAACTAAGTATACTGTCACTACGCACAATGGAATGACGATGCCTATTACCATTGCAATCCTTTCTGTTTTTGACTTAATCCTGTGTTGGAAATCAGAAACGAATTTTAAAAGTAAAAACAAGGGAGCAAAAACGTGAATTCCAAGTCCTAGCACAATGATTCCTATAAGTCCTAACGGAATTGCAGGTGCTAAATACAAAGTGAAATACAAGGATAATATTATTCCAAAACCAGAAATACCAGCTAAGACGACCTTTGCGATGTAGGGTAGTTTTTCTTTGACCCCATGTAATAATACTGGAACAAGAATTAAAAATAAACTTACCTCAGTCCAAATGGTAAAGGTGTTGAACATTGGAATCATCAAGTTTACAGTGAACGCACTGATACAAAGCATGACCACGGATACCGCATAATGCGATTTATCCATTCTCCAAAATTTCCATTTGTGATTTGCACTTGCTTTGATGGTTACTACTCCAAAGTAAATAGCAGCCACAATAAAATTGACGAACAAGGGGCCTTCGTTCTTTCCGAAATTTATGTCTCCTGAGTATTTGACTAGCAAATAGAATGTTGCCATTGCTATTGTGCTGAATACACCTGTAAGGTATACTCGGAAGTTACTTTTTGATTGTTCTGTTTTTTCCATGATTTTTTAGTTTTATTGGTTTGGTTGATATAAGGGGAGTTCTAAAAATTCGATTTATTGAGGCGAACAAGAAATTAAAAACGCAGTATACATCAGTATGTGAGGCTTTTAATTTTAAAGTTCAACGAAGAAAAAGCAAGTTTTTAGTACTTTCCATAATTTAGTTCTCTTGATTGGTAATGAGTTTTAATGTTGCTGCTGTTTTGTGGTCGGCGTAATTCCATGACAACCAACTGTTGTCATGTTGTTTTTGATTAAATTGCATGATCCTTTTTTCAATAATTGAAGTCAGTGTTTTCCCGTAAAAGTGAGCGTTTACTTTATGATTCCTGATGCAGTACTCGTCATGAGCTTCAATGTTGTCCATGTTATTCAGTAGTATCGGTAAACTTTTGTCCGACAAGTCAACTAGAAAACTGTAATCGATATTTTCAGGATATTGGTGGTTGATGTTGGTTTTGATGATGGCTGCGTCCCAGTTAATTAAAGCGGCAACACACAACAGTAAATAAGCAAACCAAGTTCCTTTTCGCAACAAATAAAACACTGATTTTTGCTTGTTGATTTTCACAAGCATTATTACGAGTCCAAAAAATACTACTGCAAGAAACATCAGTACCCCGATTCTTTTGTATGCTAAACCATGAAAATTGATGTAGTACATGCACTTAACGACCACTGTAATTGCAAGTATAAAATTTTGTACAATCCAGACATACGCCATGATTTTAAGTGGCTTGTTTTTTTGCAAAAAGTTAATGTTTCCTCTGAAGAAATAAACAATGACACCAATTGATAGCAAGATGGAAAGTATGAGTAAGTATGTTCCGCTGTGCAACTCCTCTGACAGGTTCATTCCCTTTTCAAAAGAGAAGTTAAACCACACTTTGTATACGTCGATAGTATTGACCAGTAAGATTAGCAAGTTCAATAAAATCAAGGTAAGCAAGGCTGTTCGGTATTCATTAAACAATGAAATAAGATTAAAGGAAGAGCTAGTGTTTTTTGTAAGTCTAAATCTAAGTTTAAGTCCAAGTCTGGAAATCGTGTTGTTTTGAGATTCCTCCAACGTTGCAAGATCATCTTGGTTTTTGAAAAACAAGAAGAAAGAGCTTATCCATAATCCAAGTACTACAAACATGATCCTAGCGAATGAAAAATTCTCAAAAAAGTCACCGAATGCATTTCCTATTTTTTCAAATACAATGCTAGAGTATTCTGCAATGATTGGATTTGCATTACTGTATATCAAAAAGAATACAGCGGTAATTAATATTGGAATAATGACCAGTTTTAGCTTTTTAAAGGACCTTAATTTTACTGGTGATTCTTTTGTAGACTCGTCTAATGATTTTTTAAATACAAACAGGGTAGAGACAAAGCTTACTACTGATGCACTGATCCCGTAATAGATGGACTCAAGCCTGTCCTGGTAATAGAAGCCAACGAACAATACCAATGATATGAAACACATCCAAATGCTCAAGCTGCTGTTCAGCAATATTATTGCACCTAAACTAAGCAAGGTACCTGCTAAAGTGAGTGCAACTTTGATGTTTTTTAAACGTGTTGGCTTAAGCATGATCATTAATCCAAGTATCGGTAGGATATAAATCGCGTAGTTTATCCCTGGTTTTTCCTGCCAAAAAAGAAAGTTGAATAGTACTGTAAAGATTAGTAATGCTGTGATCCTGAGTTTTTGCTGTTTGGTTTTCATCTGTTTGATTGTTTATTAATTGTTTTGTTTTGTAAAGCACTTTGAAATCCAAAGTTAATAGGTAAAAAAATATTTATCGTCTTAGTAAATTTTCCAATGCATTTAAGTGTTCTTGAAAAGCTCTTTTTCCACCACTAGTAGTAGAGTAGGAGGTGTTGGTCTTTTTCCCAATGAACTTTTTTTGTATCGTGATGTAACCAGCTTTCTCAAGTGCTGCAATGTGACTAGCAATGTTCCCATCAGAAGCCTCAAGCATCTCTTTCAGAGTGTTGAAATCTACATCAAGGTTAACCATCAGTATAGACATCACGCCCAACCTGATCCGGTTCTCAAAAGCTTTATTTAATCCTGAAATAATTCCCATTATACAGTTCTTTCGTATTTCATGTACATGTATATTCCGTAAACGATGTTCACCACTCCAAATCCTAAAGCCCAGAATACTAAGCCATAGCCAATGAACAAACCGTTTATTAAACCTAAGATGATGTTCACCATACCGACGTATTTAATCTCAGGCAAAGTGAACTTACTTCCGCTAATTAACGCCATTCCAAAAAATATCAAAGTAGTAGGAGCTAGGAGTCCAAACAAATTGTGCTTGAGTAATATTAAACAAAATAAACCTCCAGCGACAAGTGGCAATCCCATGTTTAAAATTAAACGTCGGCTGGTATTGTTCCACAAAGAGTGTCCTTTTTTTCTGGCAGTTCTAGCAGTGAATAATGTACTTAAAATAACTGCAGCTACTAAAGTGACAACTGCAATTGCAACCAAATCAATGGTGAGGTCATTGGCGGTATTCAACTGAATTAAACCAGCATTACCACTTTGTTCGATACTAGAGTACCGTTGTACACTTAAATTCCATGAACTGTAAAACTCTTTGATTTTAAAATGTGCTAAAGCAGCTCCTATTAAGGCACAGATT
>JBLIBC010000234.1:0-4363 GCA_047632015.1 Glaciecola sp. | reverse complement strand
GAATCTACCGTGGCTGAAATCACTGGAGCTTTCGCTCTTGAGTTATTGTCGCACATGAAAGGAGGTCCTTCCGTTGAGGTATTGTTGGATTTAGCACTTGGTGATGATGCTAATTTAGCAACAGAAGCTGCTAAAGTTTTAAAAACGCAAGTATTCCTTTATGAAGCTGACACAGCCCGTTTAGAAAATGCATTCAAAAAAAATAACGCAATTGCTAAAGATATTTTAGAGAGCTATGCGAAAGCTGAGTTCTTTACTAAGTTACCAGAGGTTGATGAAGAAATTGAAATTGTGACCTACGTAGCTGGTGTAGGAGATATTTCTACAGATTTACTTTCGCCAGGAGGTGAGGCACACTCAAGATCAGATCGGGAGTTACATGGGCAGTGTTTGTTTGAGAGCAACAAGGAGATGCAAAATGAACTTTCAGCTTTAAAAGAAAAACATCCTGATAAGCGAGTGATGTTAATCGCTGAAAAAGGAACTATGGGAGTTGGTTCTTCAAGGATGTCGGGGGTAAATAACGTGGCGTTGTGGACAGGAATTAAAGCTAGTCCATATGTTCCGTTCATTAACATTGCTCCAATAATTGCAGGTACAAACGGTATTTCTCCTATATTTTTAACTACTGTTAGTGTAACAGGAGGTATCGGAATCGATTTAAAAAACTGGGTAAAGAAAAAAGACGCTGATGGAAATACTGTTCGTGATGCGGAAGGTGATGCTGTATTAGAACAAACATATTCTGTTGAAACAGGTACAGTTTTAACTATCAATACCAAAACGAAAAAATTATACAATGGAGATCAGGAATTGATCGACATGTCTGCTTCGTTAACTCCTCAAAAAGTTGAATTTATAAAAGCAAGTGGATCTTATGCGGTTGTTTTTGGAAAAAAGATTCAAGCTTTTGCTGCAAAGGTTTTAGGAATTGAAGCACCTCAAGTATATGCTGTGTCAAAAGAGATTTCTATTGATGGGCAAGGTTTAACTGCTGTAGAGAAAATTTTTAATAAGAATGCTGTTGGAACTACTCCAGGTAAAGTATTACATACTGGGTCAGACGTTCGTGTTGAGGTAAATATTGTTGGGTCTCAGGATACCACTGGTTTAATGACTTCTCAAGAATTAGAGGCAATGGCTGCTACAGTTATATCTCCAATTGTTGATGGTGCATACCAGTCAGGGTGTCATACAGCTTCCGTTTGGGATAGTAAAGCTCAAGCTAACATTCCAAAATTAATGTCGTTCATGAACGATTTCGGGTTAATTACAGCTCGTGATCCAAAAGGTGGATACCATGCGATGACCGATGTAATCCATAAAGTATTAAATGACATTGTAATCGATGATTGGGCAATTATCATTGGTGGAGATTCACATACAAGAATGTCAAAAGGAGTTGCATTTGGAGCTGATTCCGGAACAGTTGCTTTAGCTTTAGCTACAGGTGAGGCTTCCATGCCGATTCCAGAATCAGTAAAAGTAACCTTCAAAGGAGAAATGGCTGAGTACATGGATTTTCGTGATGTGGTTCATGCTACACAATCTCAAATGTTAGATACTTTTGGAGGTGATAACGTATTCCAAGGAAGAATCATTGAGGTCCATTTAGGTACTCTTACTGCTGACCAGGCGTTTACTTTCACTGACTGGACTGCAGAGATGAAAGCTAAAGCTTCTATTTGTATTTCGGAAGATGGTACACTAATTGAGTCATTAGAAATTGCTAAGAGTCGTATCCAAATCATGATTGACAAAGGAATGGATAATGTTCCTCAAGTTCTTCAAGGGTTAATTGACAAAGCAAATAAAAGAATAGCTCAAATTGAATCAGGTGAAAAACCAGCTCTTAAGCCAGATGCGAATGCCAAGTATTTTGCGGAGGTAGTAGTTGACCTTGATTTGATTTCGGAGCCAATGATTGCTGATCCAGATGTAAATAACGATGATCCATCAAAGCGTTATACTCACGATAATATTAATCCTCTTTCTTATTACGGAGGAACTAAAAAAGTTGATCTTGGGTTTATTGGATCTTGTATGGTTCATAAAGGGGATATGAAGATTCTTGCACAAATGTTGAAAAACATTGATGAGCAACAAGGTGGGGTTGTATTTAATGCACCACTAATAGTCGCTCCTCCTACTTACAACATTGTTGACGAGTTGAAGGCTGAAGGTGATTGGGATGTGTTACAAAAGTATTCTGGTTTTGAATTTGATGACAATGCTCCAAAAAATGCAGCTCGTACTAAGTATGAAAACATGTTGTATTTAGAGCGTCCAGGTTGTAATCTTTGTATGGGTAACCAAGAGAAAGCTGCTCCGGGAGATACTGTGATGGCAACATCTACGCGATTATTCCAAGGAAGAGTTGTTAAGGATTCTGCTGAGAAAAAGGGAGAGTCATTGCTGTCTTCTACACCAGTAGTAGTTTTGTCTACAATCCTGGGAAGAACACCAAATCTAGAGGAGTATAAAGCTGCTGTAAAAGGCATCAACTTAACGAAGTTTAAGCCTTCAAGTAAGGTGTTAGTTAAGTAAACAATCCAATTATATAAATGTTGATTTAAAGCCTGAGCATTGTGCTCGGGCTTTTTTTTTTAAATAAATCGTTTAGTTTTTCTGTTTCAACACAACTTTTCAGTAAATTAACGTTCTTTAAGAGTAAGCTTATTTTAAGAAACGGTATCACGAATTGATGAAGAAAGTTGTTTTATTAATATTATGTACAGGACTTTTGTTTTCCTCATGTAAAAAGGAGGAGGAGACAGTTGTTGTTACTGGGAACGTTGCTCCTGATGACGAAACGATTGAAGATGTCGTGGTCAGTAATTATGTTCAAAAGCTGTACATTTCATTGCTTGGTAGAAAATCAACTGATGCGGAAAAAGATGCTGGTATTGCAGCTTTAAAGGCAACAAACGTCAGCGTGGAAAGCCGAAACACCTTAGTTAGCGGCATCATTGCTCAAGAGGCATATTTTGACAATGAATATGGAATTATGCGTGCCGATTTTTTACACAACGCTGACAGCGCTTCGTTTCAAGAATCCAAAATCGTTTATGAATTTGCATTGACATTAACGGTGAATCCTATTGAGATTGCGTTTATACAAGATGCCCTTGAAAGGATTGAACCATTAATAGCTCTTGAAGGAAACCTTAAGAATGGTACAGTAAGCATTAAGGAAGCACATGAAATAATTGTGAACAATATCATTTATGATGAAGTAAATATGGGGGCTGAAAATTACGTTGTTTCCCTGTTTCAGAATTTTTTATTACGATACCCCACAGTTGCTGAATTAGAATCTGGAGTTGATATATATAGGGGGGTTCCTGGGATTTTATTCACGACAAGTGCTAAAAATAAAGATGAATTAATAGAGGTGTTTTTTGATTACGGGGAATACTACGAAGGTCAGGTAAGGATTAATTATTTAAGGTTTCTATACAGGGAACCAACGGATGATGAAATTGTGTTACTTGCTAATCAATACCTATCTTCTGGTGATTATAAAGATTTGCAAAAATACATACTGAGTTTAGACGAATACGCAGGATTAAAATGAAGTACATAAGTGTCATGATATTAGGATTAGTTTTTCTGTCTTGTAAAAAGACGGAGACCAAAACGGTGTATCAAGTTCAGGAGGTTTTTGTAGATCAGCCAGGCGCAGATAAACCAAATGTTAAAAAAAGTACAGAATACATTTCCATTGCCTATTCGGATTTGTTTCAACAAAGTATTCCGACCGAATTACTGGACGAATTAACCGCAAGTTACGTTGCTTTTGCTGATGTGACCATTATTGAAGATTTGATAGTGAAAAGTTTTTTGAATGATGCTGATGCTGTTGTGCCAACTGATGCTGAAATGAGAGCTGATATTCCTGGTTTTGTAAAAACGTGCTACAACCAGTTTTACGGCAGAGAAGCTACTGGCCAAGAGGCCTGGTTTTTACAGCAATTAATTGAAGACAATACAGGGTTAACAACTGATGTGATATATTATTCATTCCTCACCTCAAACGAGTACAGACAATTTTAAACTATGAAAAGACGTGATTTCATAAAAAAAGCAGGGCTTGTATCGGCAGCGGCGTTTGCTGTACCTTATATCTTACCTTCAGGAAAGTTGTTTGCTAGGACAGGATCAAGGAAAGTGAATCATGTCGTTTTTTGTTTGTTTGCAGGAGGAATCAGGAACATTGAGTCTGTTCAACAAGGGCAAAGTAACTTGATGGTGAACATGCTTAATGATGTAAGCGGTGGATTTACACCCCAAGCTGGGATTGATAAAATATTACCAGCGTCTCCAATTGGAGGTTCAAGATTACAGGATTTTGGGACGTTAT
>JBLIBC010000233.1:0-4370 GCA_047632015.1 Glaciecola sp. | reverse complement strand
CCCCGAAGGGGAGAGCCTGCACGACTCGCAGAAAAACTAAAAATATACTCTTACAAAACACAGCCATCTTATTCACGTGATGAAAGCTCCCCTTTGGGGAGGAGAAGGGCTTACTTTGTTTCCGAATCAATGAACTTGATCACTTTCAATGTAACATCCAAACTTGAATCGGCGTACATGAAACTATTTGATGTGGCAGGTGAGTACAAATAGGTGAATTTTTGCTCTTGACCATATCTGTATACTAAGTCGTTTACTGTTTTTTCAACAAGTAAATTATACCTGTCGGAGCTGTCTTTAAAGGCCTTTGAATAATGTTTTTCGATGCTATCCATTTCGGTGGTCATTTTAAAAACGACTTCTAAATCTTTTTGAGACGGTGATTTTTTTGCCAGCACCTCGTCCTTTGTAGTTTGTCTGATCGTCCTTTCTTGCGATATTTTATATGCCAAGTCGTTTTCTAACGCAGCTAAATGCTTGTTGTATTTTTTGGTAATGTTAATTTCTCTGTACACTTCGTTGATGTCAATGTACCCTGTTTTTTCACCAGTACTACATGAAACAAGCAGTACGCTTAATATTATTGAAAAAAATGTTTTCATAGTAGGTTATTTTACGTTGCGCAAGTTCATCAAAATTTAGCTATTTTTGCATCACTATGGCAGGAAATGTATTCGGAAATGTATTCAGACTTACCACTTTTGGAGAGTCACACGGAAAAGGTTTAGGAGGAGTTATTGATGGTTGTCCAGCGGGATTAAGCCTTGATTTTGATTTTATCCAAAACGAATTAGACCGAAGAAAACCAGGTCAAAGTAAAATAGTAACCCAACGAAAGGAAGGCGATAAAGTTGAGTTTTTTTCAGGAGTGTTTGACGGAGTAACAACAGGAACCCCAATTGGCTTCTTAATAGTAAACGACAATCAAAAATCACACGATTACGATCACATTAAGGACAAATATCGTCCATCTCATGCTGATTTTACTTTTCAAGAAAAGTTTGGAGTGAGAGATTACAGAGGAGGAGGAAGATCGTCAGCAAGAGAAACAGCCTCGAGAGTAGTAGGAGGTGCAGTAGCTAAATTATTTTTAAAAAGCAAAGGAATAGAGGTTACAGGATATGTGTCGCAAGTAGGAAATTTAAAATTAGAGCAACCTTATCAAAAGCTTGATTTCAATGAAATCGAAAAAAACATTGTAAGATGTCCGGATCCAAAATTGGCTAAAGAAATGATTGATCACATCATGGACATTCGAAAACAAGGTGACACCATTGGAGGTGTTGTATCATGTGTTATCAAAGGAACACCAGTTGGATTAGGTGAGCCTGTTTTTGACAAACTTCAAGCTGAACTAGGTAAAGGAATGCTCAGTATAAATGCAGTAAAAGGATTTGAATTCGGTTCTGGATTTGATGGTGTAGCCTTAAAGGGAAGCGAACACAATGATGCCTTTTACGTTGATAAGGATCAAGTAAGAACAAAAACAAATAATTCAGGGGGGATTCAAGGTGGTATTAGCAATGGTGAGGACATCTACTTTAAAGTAGCTTTCAAGCCTGTTGCCACTATAATGCAAGATCAAACCTCTATCGATAAACATAACAATGCTGTTACCGTTACAGGTAAAGGGCGTCACGATCCATGTGTAGTTCCAAGAGCAGTTCCAATAGTGGAGGCAATGGCGGCTCTCACTTTGGTTGATTATGTGCTGTTGGCTAGAACTAATAAGTTGTAATAGTGTACGCAGGAATTTGAAATTCGTCAGCTATTTTGCTCCAGCTATTTATGAATGTACAGGAAAAAGTCATCCTGAAATCAACTTTATATTTACAAATAAAAGGGAAGTATTTAAAAAAAGACTGGAGGTGAGATAATAAACACCCGTGTTACTCGCATTCTAATATTCTAACTCCATAAAACACAGGGGATGCAGCTGGGATAAGCCCTGTAGATGATCCTTTAGTGCCAAAAGCAAGGGGTGATGGAGCAAGAATGGTTGCGCTATCGCCACTTTCCATTAGCAAAAGGACTTCCTCGATGGCTTTTATTACTTGAAGTTCTTGACCTATGTAAAAATCTTGAGTGGTTGATATGTGCTGTTTGTCTTTACCAAGAACACCACCGTGATACCTTATTTTCACATGTTTTCCAAACCCAGTAGTGTTAGCTGAGTGCTCGTGAAAAACTTGATAACAAAGCCCTGTTTCACTGACTTTCATATCCAGTGCTTGATTTTTGATGTAGTTTTCAATTACTTGGTTTTCGATGGAGTTAAAATTCACAGGTTTTTGATCGCTTACCCACCCTAAAAATTCTTTTCTTTTATTCAAAAACTCCTCCAAGTCGTATATTTTATCAATTGAAATTTGGTGGTTGAGTTCACCATTTAAATTCATTATTAGATCAATGCTCGTTAGGTGCTTAATAATGTCTTTTTCAAGATCACTGTTTTTAATAAAAAACAATCCTTGTTCTCCTTCTTTTAGTTGGACAAGCGCCTCAAATAATCCTTTTTCTGACTGGTTGCTGTCTACTTTTAAAAATAACCGATCTTGGAAAACTTCCTTGTTGTTTTCATTCAATACCGTCCATTCAAATTGAACTAAGGATCCTGTTTTTACTTGTTTTTTACTGTCTGAAAATCTTTCCAGTTTCCACGATATTCCTCCGGGTGTTTTTTGGTATTGTTCACTGGTTTCACATGACACTAACATGAGTATCACTACAACCAAAGCACATGAGGTTTTCCTTATCATTCTAAATTCAATAATTCCAGGTTGTATACCAAGCTAGTTAAGGAAGGGATTTTGTGATCGTCACCCATAAGTCCGTGAGCCATGTAAGAAGGAATAATAATAATGGCCTTGTCACCAATTGTTAGTTTTTTAATGCACTCATGAAGTCCACTTTCTTTTTGTTGAAATGCAATTACAAAATGCTCCTGTTTATTTGATTGAATAGTATCTCCTTTTAGCAAGGTTAAGGTGTATTTTATTTCCGCTAATTGACCATCTTTTGCGGAGTCACCTTCATGTTTGTTGTCATATATGAAATAATGGACACCCGTTTCTGTCTCCTTAAAAGTCCCACCTTTTCGTTTGATGTAGGCAGCTATTTGTACTTGTTCTTTTTTGATGGATTCTTTGAGTGAATTTTGAGAGATTTCATAGCGCTCCTCTTTGCTTAATTCAAGGAATTTGTCCCTAGCATCTTTCTCTTGATTGCCGCAAGCAAGTAGTAAAGGTAATATGAATATCAAAATCCTATTCACCTAAAAATTCCTTTATGGAAGTCTTAAAATGACTGATCGCGTTTTCAAGATTTTCGTTTGACATTCCTCCTGCAGCATTTTTATGCCCTCCACCGTTAAAGTAAGTCCTCGCAAATAAATTCACGTCCACATCACCTTTTGAACGAAAGGAAATTTTAATGATATCTGTATCCTCTCTAAAAAAGGCTGAAATTTTAATGGCTTTTATTGACAAACCATAATTTACAATCCCTTCATTATCACCTTTTTTAAGTTGTAGTTTTTTGTGAGTGGCAAGTGACAATGAAAACACAGTCACTTGATTTGAAATGATTTCCATTTCATTTAAACAATGCCCTATTAACTTTAACCTAGCAATCGAACTACTGTCGTATATTAATTGATGAACTTTTGCGTTGTCCGTCCCTTTTTTAATTAGGTCAGAAACCACATCGTGTGTGTTAGCAGAGGTGGATGGATATTTAAAAGAACCGGTGTCCGTCATGATGCCACAATACAATGGCTCGCCCACATTTTGGTCAATGTCATTTTGAAAACCCAATTCGCATATAAATTGATGTACCAATTCCGCTGTGCTTGAGGCCGAAGTGTCACTTAAAATGTAGTCGCAAAAATCTTCTGGTTCCAAGTGGTGATCAATCATCACTTTTTTTGCTTTTGATGAAACTACAGCTGTTGCTAAACCTCCAATTCTATGTGATGCATTAAAGTCTAAGCAAAAAATGACATCAGACGTGGCTATTAATTCGTCGCAATGATTACTTGATTTTTCCCAATTTAAAATGTCGTTAACTCCGGGCATCCAATTTAAAAAATCAGGAAATGCATTCGGAACAATTACTTGAACATTAACACCTTGTTTTTTAAGTAAGTTGGCAAGTCCTAAAGAGGAGCCAATGGCATCACCGTCGGGGTTTTTGTGTGTGACAATGCTTACTAGTTTGGAATCAAGTATACTGGATTTTATCGTTGCTAAATTCATAAGTTTCAAAACTAAAAATTCATTCGGAGTATAGTGCCAGAATAGGGAATTAATCCTCTTTTATTGAAAACTTTTTTAAGTTGGAGGAAAGTAAAAGAGCATACACCAAGACAG
>JBLIBC010000232.1:0-4379 GCA_047632015.1 Glaciecola sp. | reverse complement strand
TATCAAAATGAGGCTCTTGATCCAACATTCCTCTTACCACACCATCACGGTAGGCAAAAGTTCCCTCGTCTTGAATTTCTTTACCAGTAAGGATTTTAAACAAGGTGCTTTTTCCAGCTCCGTTCTCCGCGATTAAACCCATTTTTTGCCCCTTATCAAGGCCAAAACTTACGTCAGTAAAAAGAGTACGGTCCGCAAAAGACTTGGATAAATTGTTTACTGATAGTAAGTTCATGGGGGTGGGAGTTTAAAATTCCTGTAATTATTGGTTGCAAAGATAGTAAGCTGGTGCTTTAATTGGCAATTGCCTACCTGTTTTTTATCCTTCTTTTTCCTTTTTTTTCTTTAAAAACTTAAACTGTAACAAGGCTATGCCATAAGTTTTTAGCATCATCTAAAGAAAAAGCAAGGATAAACGTACAACTTGCCAATCACGAACTAAAGCACTGTGTTCATCTGCTGTAATTAGCGAATATATTTTGTACTTTACAACAGTGGATTTCCCAACAGATATTATTGGCGTGATGTCAGGCACATCATTGGATGGTGTTGATTTGGCATACGTCAGGTTTCATAATGACGAATACCAGTTTGAACTGATAAAAACCGTTACTGTAATTTTCCCTACTGATGTACTGTTGCTATTAGAAAACAGCCGAATATTATCTAACGACTTGTTGATCGAATTACATAACAAGTGGTCGGTATTTGTAGGAGAGGAAATTAACAAGCACTTTATTTCTCAAGGATTAAATCCTGATTGCATTGCCTCACATGGACACACTGTTTTTCATGAACCAAAAAAAGGGTTCACGCTCCAAATAGGAAGCTTGTCAGTACTTTCTAAAACAACCGATTGTTCTGTGATAGGTGACTTCCGAATGCTTGATGTTTCAAAGGGAGGGGAGGGAGCACCACTTGTGCCTATAGGAGATCAATTTTTATTTCCCAATCATGAAGTGTGCTTAAACTTAGGAGGAATTGCTAACGTTTCGGTTAAAAATAACAACATCATTTCGGCCTTTGATGTTTGCCCTTGTAATTTATTATTGAACAGCTTAGCCAGTGAAAAAGGACTTTTATTTGATATGGGCGGCAAAATGGGAAAGTCTGGATCATTTAATCAGGAGCTTTTTAACAAGTTGAATGAGGTTAATCATTACAAGCTGTCGACTAAACCTTCCTTAGGAATTGAAATCATTGAAAAGGAGTTTTTTCCAATACTTAATGAAATTAAGGAAAGAGAACTTTCTACCGAGGATAAAATCCATACTGTTTGCAAACACATAGCTTTTCAGCTTCAGCAAAATACTCCAAAAGGAAAAACGATACTAGTAAGTGGAGGAGGGGCTTACAATAGTTTTTTAATTGATTGTTTTAAACAAGAAGGACTTAAGATTGAGATACCGTCAAGTGACATCGTAGAGTTCAAAGAAGCCTTGATATTTGCTTTTCTAGGATTACGAAAACTTGAAAACAAAATTAATGTACTTAAATCAGTCACCGGTGCAAGCAGTGATTCAGTGGCGGGTGTGGTATTCCAGAACGAGATTTGACGTTTGCTAAGGTTCGCTTATGGATAATCTAAAGGGGGAACTTAGGATAAACTCAAGGACAAGCTTATTTAAACAGCTGTAACAATTCCTTGAAGAGCTCCATTTTTTCAGGCTTTTCAACTTTTTCATACGCTACCACTAAGTTATTAATCATTCGTTGAATGATTTGCTGGTTGGTACAGGGCACAAAATACTTGTTGTCTGGTTCAATGTTATTTTGAAGTAAAAAATCATTCACTTCAGGTTTTCCAAACACACTTCCGTGGTTGAATGGATTGATATAAAACAATATTCCTGGATGAGCCAAGGTTTCGTCAGTTATTGGAATAATAGTGTCGTCTTGGTATGCCAACACAAAATGATGTGGTAAATTAACTCCGTAAACAGGAATGTCTAATCCTTGACAAATCACAGCGTAAACTAACCCAATTGACAGGGGAGTGCCTGATTTACTATCCAAGGTCTTATTGATAAATGAATTTTTAGGCGCGTAATAGTCCTCGCGATTTCCTTCAAAACCATGGATATTAAACATCACTTTGTTTACGATCGCTATTTTTTCAAGTGCCGTTAAGTTGTCGTTCAACTCAATCCAAATGTCCTGTTTAATTTGATTAATAGTGGATGTGATTTTATCCTCATTTAAATTGTGAAACTGACATTTAGCAACGAGGATGGATCCTTTTAATAAGTTTTTACCTCCAAGATCAATCCATGTTTTAAGTTGGTTTTTAACCTCTTTACTGTTGATGCTGTGAATCAAGTTCTCAGCTCTTTTTACAGCTAAACTGTCAGAGCTGTTCTCCCAATATTCCTCCAATACAGGTATTGCTTCAATACCTATGATTTCAAATTCGTCCCTAATTTGAGAAAATATATTCTCGTCAGGATCGTCTAACAATTGGATTAATCCATTAATTTTTGATGCATCGTAACTCACGATACAAATAACCACCATATTAGTTTTACTTGTTAGAGCTACTCTTCATTATTATCCACAAATCTTTGTTACTTTAGACTAATGCAAATGAGTTTTCCATGGAATTTAGACTTTGTTGCCATCGATTTTGAAACGGCAATGACCCACCATATATGTTCGGTAGGTATTGTTACGGTGGAGAACGGCGAAATCACCGATGAATACCATGCGCTTATTCAACCTCCTGATAACGAGTACAATTACCATACTATTAAAGTGCATGGAATTACTCCTCAGGATACTTTTAACTCGCCTACTTTTTTTCAAATATATCCAGAAATTGAAAAAAGGCTAAAGGGTAGAGTAGTGGTTGCACACAATGAAAAGTTTGACAGGAATGTATTAATTAAGTCCATGCGCGATAATTCAATGGACTATGAAATGTTGAATTTACCTGATCAGTGGGAATGTACTTTAAAGATATATCGTAAAAAGGGATATAAGCCAGCAAATCTGAATGCTTGTTGTCAAGTGCACAGTATTCCTTTGAACCACCACGATGCATTGTCTGATGCTGTGGCTTGTGCAAAATTGTACATGATTCAATAATTTTTTTCTGATTTATTAGCTTTTTCAAGTATAATTAATTTGTTTATACGCCTAGTAACATGCTATAGATAAGCGCTTTGGTTTGCTGTTGTGTTTTTGGCATAGTTGTTGGCAATTCCATATCAACAATCACTAAAAAACACATATCATGAAAAAACTCATACTATCAATAGCCGTAATTGTTTCAAGCACATCTTTCGCTCAAACAGTAAATTTAGATCAAGCACTTGTAATGTCAAGCGCAACTTCACCGACAAAATCTGTTAATCATTCAACGCTCGAATTAAGTGAGTTCCCAAATCAAACCAGTTCAACAATAATGATTAGTTCGGAAATTGGTTGCAAGGTTGAAATATTTAACATGGATGGTGCTCACATCAAAAACTTGAATTCACATTGTAATGAAATCATCAACTTATCAGGAATGCCAAAAGGATTTTACGTTGTTAGAATTAAAGATAGTTTAGGAGGGGAAGAAACAAGAAAAGTGTTGTTAAGGTAAAGGGTTAAGGTCATAGTTTAATTACCTAACTTTTCTTGCTGTTCCGGAAAGCTCGACACTTGTTGTCGGGCTTTTTTTTGTTCAATCTTTAATATTCGATAAGCAATAACCCTGTTTAATTCCAGTTATTTCTTAATTTGTGCTAATGGAGGCCCAAAGAAAAAAGTTTGTTGATATTGAAAAAGTAATCAAGGACAAAAATCCAAAGTTATTTAAGAAACTTCCTGGCTTTATAATATCCTATTTGAAACGTGTATTACATGAAGATGAAAACAATGTGGTTATTGGAGCCAACACGGATAAGGATGGTTTTGTATTCAGTAAATATGTGCTCAAGAACTTCAATATTACAGTAAACGCAATTGGTTTAGAAAACGTTCCAAAAGAAGGAGGGGTAATTCTTGCTTCTAATCATCCACTTGGTGGCATGGACGCATTAGCCTTAATTCAGGTAATGGAGCCTCACAGAAAAGACCTCAAATTTGTGGTTAATGATATTTTGCTCGCTCTAAAAAACTTAAAGGGACTTTTTGTAGGGGTAAACAAACATGGAAAAACTTCGTCTGAAGTACTTCAGGAAATGAACGATATTTTTTCCAGTGGTGGCGCTACTTTTGTTTTTCCAGCAGGGCTGGTTAGTAGGAGGTTTGGAAAAACTATTAGTGACTTGGAATGGAAAAAAACCTTTGTTACACGTTCCAAAAAATTTGATACTCCGGTAATTCCAGTATTTGTAGACGGAGCATTAAGCAAGCGTTTTTACCGTTTGGCAAAAATCAGGACTTTTTTTGGC
>JBLIBC010000231.1:0-4386 GCA_047632015.1 Glaciecola sp. | reverse complement strand
TCTCGTTTAGGAGATATCGATATTGCACCAAATGGGAAAATGTATGTTGCGCATCATACTTGGGGAGGGGCTCTAATTCCATTGTCTTCGATTGAGTACCCTAATGAAAAAGGACAGAATTGTGGGCTTAAAGCAAGAAGTCATCCTGAGGTTACAGGAGAACAGTTCCATACTCCATCAATGGGCCTTCCTAATTATGTGAAGTCATTCTCGTACAATTCATCTAGGATTGTTCAATTATTGTGATAATGGCCATATTGACCTTGAGGCTGTAAATTGCATAAGTACCACCGATAGTATTGTCTGGACAATAGATGGTGGTGAAAGTATGACAGGTACAAAAGAGATTTCATTAATTGGATTGTCTTTAGGTTCTCATTCAGTAAAATACAGTTATAGTAATTACTGTGGAGGGTCTACGTCTAAAACAATAACAATTGAGGTAAGTGAAGTTTCTCCAACTTTTGTTCAAGATATTGATTGCGATAATTTATCTGGCTCAATTAAGATTGTTGGTAGAGATACTGTAGGATTAGTTTGGATTGATAAGGCAACAGAGAAAACCTTGGCAATTGATGCCAATTTAACAATCTCAGGCAGTATTCCTGATAGCGTTTTGGTTCAGTTTATTAGTTCCGATACTGTAGATTTCGCAACTGGAAATCCGATTAACTGGGGCACTGCTGACTCTACCGACTTGATAATTTATAATACCGTAATGTTAGAGAAGTTTAAGTCCAATATTGGTGTTTCGTGGAGCCCAACAGGAATTGTAGGGGTTGCTACTTTAGTAAATGGGAATGGATATGTGGTTTTTACTGATACACTACAAATCAGTACAGATTACGAAGTGTTGGTTGAAACTAATGTAGGGGTTGTTCTTACTGCTGGCACGTATAAAATTTACTGGCAAACTTTAGAAAGGGGGCTTACTGTCCATCCTCATGATGGTGATAGTACATCCTTCGCTAAGATTAGTGATAAGTGTGGATTTTATGATTTTGTGTTTAGAGATCAACAAAGAGGTGATTGTGGGATTGTGTCGACAATTGATGTGCAAGATTGTATATTGCTTTCAAATCAAGACCCTTTAAGGAACAATATAATCGTTCTTCCTAATCCAACTGAAGATGTGGCTTATGTGACTTTTTCAAAACAAGGATCTTATCAATTATCTTTATATTCATTAACTGGAGAAACAGTTTTGATTCAAAATTCAACAAATGTTTTAAAGCAACGTGTTGATGTTAGTAGTCTTTCAAACGGAATGTATATTATTAAGATCCTTGATAAGGAAACTAAACAAATAACAGCATTAAAGTTACTTGTGAAATAAAATGAACGGTTTATAACAGTGATGTAAATCCTTCAGATTTTCTTTCACATTCAGTCCATTCGTCTTCCAGTTGAGAGTCTGTGGTGATACCTCCGCCCACAAAAATTTGAATTTGATTGTCGTATACTTTGATGCAGCGAAGGTTTACGTACAAGCGGGAGTTTTCGGAATTAACTTCACCTAGGTATCCACAGTAGTATTCTCGGTCGTGTTGTTCAGCTTTTTTAATTGTAGAGTAAGCCGCCTTTTTTGGATGCCCTCCAATGGCAGGCGTGGGGTGTAACCTGTTAACTACATCGAGTAGTTTTCCTTGAGTTAATTCAAATTCAATTAACTGCTTCAAGTGGTAAATATTTCCAGCTTTCACTGTTTTTAAATCACCTAAAGTATATTTTGAATTAATTGAGTTTAAATTATTGATTATAAAGTTAGTAACTATTTTCTGCTCGTCTAGTTCTTTTTGTCCCCAAGCTGTTTCTTCTGCCGATTTTGTTCCGGCTAATGAAGTGGTTTTAAACTGTTTTCCTTGTTGTCTGACAATTAATTCGGGGCTTGCTCCAATCCATAATCCTGAGGTAGGATGGTAAAAACAATATACCATTGCTGAAGGGTGGGATGACAATGTTTTTGTAAATAAATCATCCAATTTCAAAAGGTCAAAACTTGCCGTTTTTTTACGAGATAAAATTGCCTTTTGAATGACGCCTTCCTTGATGTCTGTTTGTATGGTATTAAAGCCATCAATATAGGTTTGTTTTGAAGTGTCAAGTTCAGATGTAGCACCCAACGGCAGGTCTGAGGACTCTACAATGTTTAATTGATTAAACAGTTCAGTTAAAGATTGTCCCGTTAATTTTCTGTCTTCTTGTAAAAATAAGGACTTATCTGAAGCGGGATCAAAAGTTACAAATGGAAATCCAGCTTCGGCATCATTGTTATGAATCCCAGCATGATAATGTAAATCACTTTCATTCGGCCAGCGATAAATAGCAAAACCTGAGTTTCCTTTTTTGTGGTGGTTAATCAACGAAAGGATAAACGACATTTAAAGTAAGTTCTTTATGATGCGCAGTTTGTGCGTGTACTTTCCGGTTTCTTCATTGAATATTCCGTGGTGATCTAGTTTGTCAATCCTAACTTGTCCTGAGGCATGAATTATTTTTCCGTCATTCAATAGTATTCCCACATGTGTGATGTTTCCTTCTTCGTTATCGAAAAAGGCTAAATCACCAGGTTCAGCTTCTTCCACAAAACTATAGTCGCCTCCCATTTCCACTTGTTGTGAAGCGTCCCTGGGTAAGGTGATGTTGTTTAAACGATAAACCATTTGAGTAAACCCACTACAATCAATTCCAAAAGGAGAACGACCTCCCCATAAATAGGGCGCTCCTAAATACATAAAAGCGTCTTCCGTAATTTTATCCTTGGTTGCTTTAGCGGTAGAGTCTGATACTCCTCCTTGGTATCCATAAGTGTTTCCAGCTACGGTACATTCTTCATTTTGGTAATTAACCATGGTACTGCCTAACACTACGGCTTGCATTTGAACAGTGCTTTGTATCACTTGAACCAGTTCAGTACAATAGGATTGCTGACGTAAATCTATTTCATTGAACTCGTCTTCACTTATTGCAGCTACTTGTTTGGCGCATATCCAGCACTCGTATTGGTCATGTTGTATTTTGATTTTTACCCACTTATCTGTGCTTTCAAGGATAGAATATGTTTCTCCAAACAGTAATTGGGTTACCATTTCACTTTTGTCCGAGCTTTCAGCTCGACATGGTACATGACTTAACAAACATACTCCGTATTCCATTGGTTCAAAAATAGACATAATGAATTGTTGAGGAAGGAATGAGTGAAAATACTTTTCAAAAAAGGGGAGTGGATATACCGTATTTAAAAATCAATCGGATTAAGAATCATTATTTATGAAATTCTTATTTAATATTAAGCGACTCGTAAACCTGATTAAAAACACACTTTTGATGTAGAATTGAAACTATTTACTTTCAATGGCTTTTTTAAAGCCAATTCTCATAACCAGTACTATTAAAAACAGTATAGCTAAGGCTTTGTGACGAATCATGTTGCCAATTATAGGCGTGCTGTAGCCTATTAACACAATTGAAAAGAATGCAAACAGCAGCAGAAATATGTTACCAGCAGAATAATAATTTTTAAAATGCTTGAAATTAAGGATAAAGAAAAGCAAGGCTAACGCATACAGTATTAAGCTTTCAATATAAAAAGGGATTGTGGAAAGGCTGAGTTTGTAGTAAGGAATTGTCATCGTGTATTCTAAAGCGCATGCAAAATGGCTTATGAATGGAAGCGGTTCAGGCTTTAACATTTTATGTAAAATGTAGCTTTTAGCAGGAATAAAGTGCAGCTTTTGATAGTACCAGCCTTGCCCGTCATTAAGTGACCTTATTGTTGCTGCTGTTTCACCGTCCTGATAGTCGCAAACCTTAGTGTGTTGAGTGAGCTTAAAAAAGGTCAGGTCATTGTCTTTTTTAGTTGCCAAATTGTTTTTTAGTTCTTCAAATTTATCGTGATCAAAGTAAACGATGTTTCCATGTTCGACCGATTCCAAGTAGTAACCACCTTTTCCTATTTTGTTTTGTAAGTTGTACCTGGAAGTTATAAGACTCATTGGATTGAAACTTGAAAAGCTAGCAAGGAATAAGAAGGTTATTAAACCACTTCCAATACTAATAAAAAACCATTTCATGCTTTTTTTGTAAATGATACTCAGCACCCAAGATCCAGCCAAGATAGCAAGGTTGAAATACGAAACGTATAGCAACAATACGGAAGCGGGTAAAAGTAACAAGTAGTTTTTCTTTTTTCGGAATACAGCGTACACAAATAATCCAATACCAAGTACCATTAAACTTTCCTTTTGAATCGAACTTGTCCAGATCAGTAAAGAAGGACTGCAGCACAAAGTGGTAAAACTTAACCATGGAGGAAGTCTCAGGTCTTTTAGAAAAGTCAGGTAAACGAGCACAATTCCTAAAAAGGACAAAAAGCTGAAAATTAAA
>JBLIBC010000230.1:0-4389 GCA_047632015.1 Glaciecola sp. | reverse complement strand
TGAAAGTTGGTATCATCCTTTAACAGGTGTTGAACATGTAAATTATAATTTGAGTTATCAAAAGGAATCCGCCGTCATTAATCAAGTGATTTTAGGGACATATAAAGCTAGTTTGGGACAAGGGCTGGTATTGCATTCTGGCTATAACAGTTTTAAAAGCAAGTTTATTCATAGTGGGAATTCTTTTAGTAAATGGAAGGTGAGACCGCAAAGTTCAAATGAGGAATCGTCTTTTTTGCAAGGGATGGCAGTGTGTGGACATTTGTCAAATTTAAGTTTTTCCATTTTTACTTCGATGAATAAATTTGACGCTACGTTAAACGAAGACAGTACAGGTCAATTTTTTAGCAGTGTTGGAAGTTCTGGTATGCACCGGAATCAATTGGAATTGAGTAAAAAAGACAAAGTGAAGGTTAAGGATATTGGGTTGTCCGTTAGCTTCGAAAGGGACAATTTCAACCTTTCTTGGAATCAGCTGTTTTCGACATTAGATGCCCCATTTAAACGAACAGAAAACTACTATAATAGTGAGTACTTGACAGGGGATCAATTTTATGCTCAATCATTAGACTTTAATTATTTGTGGAAAAAGGTTTGTTTTTTTGGTGAATTAGCAGCTGATAAAGGGTTTGATGTCGCGGCAATTGCCGGTGCTTCCAGTTCAATTGCTGAAATTATAAATTACAGGGTGTTGTACAGAAATTACAGCAGGAAATTTCAATCTTTCAGAGGGAAATCGTATCAACAAAATGGTCAGTTACGAAATGAACAAGGGTTAGTTGTTCAGATTGATGGTCGGTTAGGGACTAATTGTTCTTACCACGCATATTATGATTTTTATTTATTTCCTGAAATGAGTTACCAGAGGAGGTTCATTGGGACAGGCAAGGAGCAGGGAGTCAGGTTGTCATATGGAAATAGAAAAGGGTTTCAATGTAGTGCAAAGATTAAATTCAAAGAAAGGCAAAAGAATGTGGAAAACGGTAAGTCATATAATCAAGTGAATGAAAAAAGAATCTCCTGCCGTTTTAATTACAGGTTGCAAATTCACGAAAACTTCAGGGTGGGTGGTCAAATTGAATACTCTTATTACAATTCAAACAGTACTAGTAGTAATGGAGTTTTGTTTTTTCAAGAAGTAAAGCACACAGTGAATAAGTTTACTTACGGGCCAAGAATTACTTTGTTTTCTATTGATGACTATAACGCAAGAATTTATGTTTACGAGCCAAGTCTTAAATTCAGCAGTCCGTTTGTGTTTTTTAAGGACAAAGGACTTAGTTTTTCGACTAAATTAAAATACCAAGTAGATGAACATTTTACATTGGCAATTAAGTATTACTATACTTTGTTGCAGGACGATGTGCTACTGTTGCCACAATTGACTCCTAAATCAGGTGTCAATATTCAATGTAGTGTTAAGTTTTAGAACTCAGTTTGTTGAATTTTTCTTAAAATATTAATGGTGATATTTCTCTCCTTTAATGATGCTAAATGCTCGATATAATTGTTCTAAGAAAATAACTCTTACCATTTGGTGGGTGAAGGTCATTTTTGAAAGAGCCATTTTATCGTTAGATTTTTGATACATCGAGTCTGAAAATCCAAATGCACCGCCAATTATGAAATAAATATCTTGACCTCCACTGATCATTTTTTTATTAATGTAGGTTGCAAACTCTTTTGAACTATGGTTTTTCCCTTTTTCGTCAAGTAAAATTATTTGGCCGTTTCCTTTTATTTTTTTCAAAATTAATTCACCTTCCTCTTGCTTTAATTTATCTTGTGAAAGTTTGTTAGCGTTTTTCAAAGCTGGAAGTTCAACATATTGAAAAGTGTTGTAATGGTTAAGTTTTTTAGTGTAAAACTCAATGAACTTGACATACTCTTGTTCTTTAGTTTTACCAATTGAAATGCACGTGATGTTCATTTGGTAAATTTATGGTTAAATTGCTTAAAAATTAATTACTTGGAAAAAAGTATTTCGTATTCACTTTTTGTGCGGCTGCTGCTAAGTGCTTTGTTTGCACTTTTTTTTGTTGTGCTAGACACGCCATTACCACTAGGAACCGTATCGTTATATGTTGCTAGTTTCGGTGTGATGTATTTATTTTGGGAGTTTCATTATAGAGTGCTGCAACGTTGCTGTACTAAAGTGAATGTTCAGAGTACAGTTTTTCAGGCGGTTTTTTTAGTAAGTATATCTGTTGGAATGTTTCTGTTATTGATGTTTGTAATTAACATTAATTACTCGCTGTTTGAGCATCAAAAAACACTGTTTTTAATGTTTCTTGTGGGTACTGTAATCACAGTTATTCATGTATTGTTAATGTCTGTGCAACAACTCTTTTTTCAGAAACAAAAGCAATTGAAAGAAAAAAACTTGGTTTTAGAGGAAAAATACAAATCCATCAAATCAAAAACAATTTTACACTTTTTGCAAAATTCACTACAAGCTACTCAAAAGTTGATTACACTGGACCCGGAGAAGGCTGATTTACAAATTGAGGCTTTAACAACGATGCTGCGATCCTTGCTTCAAAGTAGAGACAAAGATTTCATTACCTTGAAAGAGGAGTCTGCCCTTGTGCAAGAGTTTGTGAAGCTATTAGAGCTTCAAGGAAATGTGAAAATTATCTTTTCTATAGAGGATGAGCCTGATCATCATAATTATCAAATCCCACCTTTTGTTTTAATTTTAATTTTCGACAACATTTTTTTAAACAGGAATTTTATTCCGTTTGCTGAATTGCAAGTATATGTTGAAAATGGGATTTATTTGGTGGCAAAGTACAGGCAGCTTAGCAAATCGGCCTATCTTGAAAAACAGGAAGAATTACTTAAGAATTTAAAGCAGCGTTATTCCTTTACAAATCAAGATACTAATGTAGTTATGATTTCAACTCAATCACACACTTACATCAAAGTTCCTTTGTTGAAACCTGCGTAAGTGCAGTAAAAAGATAGCTGAGATTAAAATACGTGACTTCAAAATATGCTACCCATTCTTAACTTTTTCTTTTAAAAGGGAAATATTTAGTACCTCTTCCGCATTTTCAACATAATGAAATGTCAACCCCTTTAAATAGTCAGGGTTAATTTTTTCAATGTCATATTTATTTTCGGAACTCAAAACGATTTCCTTAATGTTCGCTCTTTTTGCTGCCAATATTTTTTCCTTTATTCCGCCAACAGGAAGTACTTTTCCTCGCAAGGTGATTTCTCCTGTCATGGCAAGTTTAGCTTTTACTTTACGTTTGCTGAAAGCACTGGCAAGTGCTGTTAACATAGTAACTCCTGCAGAAGGCCCATCCTTAGGGGTAGCTCCTTCTGGAACGTGAATATGGACATTCCATTTCTCGAAAATTTCATCACTGAACCCTAATTGAGAAGCATGTGATTTAATGTATTCTAAAGCAAGAACTGCCGACTCTTTCATGACCGCTCCTAGATTTCCTGTTAATGTCAATTTTCCTTTTCCAGGACTTAAACTTACTTCAATAAACAATATATCTCCACCAACTGAAGTCCACGCCAATCCTGTTACGACACCAGCTAATTCATTGCCTTGGTATTTATCCCTGTTTCTTGAAGGTCCTAAAATATCTCGCAACTTTTCTTCAGATACCTTACTGTCTAATGGTTGTTCCATTGCTACCTCCTTTGCATAACGTCTTATTACCTTAGCAACAGTCTTTTCCAGTCCACGTACACCACTTTCTCTGGTGTAACCTTCTACTATTTTTTCAATGATTTTTTTACTAAACTTAATGTCCGCTTTTTTTAATCCATGCTCTTCAATTTGCTTAGGAATTAGATGACGCGCTGCAATTTCAATTTTTTCCTCGATGGTGTAACCATTCACTTCAATAATTTCCATTCTATCTCGCAAAGCAGGTTGAATACTGCCCAATGAATTTGAGGTGGCAATAAACATGACTTTGGATAAATCAAAATCTTGCTCTACATAATTATCATGAAAATTTGTGTTTTGTTCAGGGTCTAATGTCTCTAATAAAGCTGATGAGGGATCACCATGTGCATCCCTGTTTATTTTATCAATTTCATCTAGTACAAACACTGGGTTAGAACTTTGTGCTTTTTTTAAACTAGTAATGATACGGCCTGGCATTGCTCCAATGTAAGTTTTTCGGTGACCTCTTATTTCAGCTTCATCACGAACACCACCCAATGAAACCCGAATATATTTCCTGCCTAATGCCCTTGCAACTGACTTCCCTAAGGAAGTTTTTCCAACGCCAGGAGGTCCGTATAAACATAAAATGGGAGCTTTCATGTCCTTCTTTAATTTCAAAACGGCAAGGTGTTCCAATATCCTGTCTTTTACTTCATCAAGTCCGTAGTGGTCCTTGTCTAATACTTTTTTTG
>JBLIBC010000229.1:0-4411 GCA_047632015.1 Glaciecola sp. | reverse complement strand
TTTGTTTTACTTCAGAAATGTATATTAGCAGTGACCCGATGAGTAGTATACCAAAAACAATTCTTCCGTTTCTTTTCAATCCTGTTTTTCCAAAAAGAACAATGACTGCGAGTAATAAATTTAAGACAATAGCAATGTCAATGGTGTGTTTGATGCCAATTGAAGGGATGAATAACATTCCAGCCATTAAGGAACCAATGACAGTTCCAATTGTGTTAACTGCGAATATGTTCCCAACAGATTTCCCGCTATCTTTAACGTCTCTGACGACAATTTTACTTGCTACAGGTAGCGACATTCCCATGAAGATAGTGGGTATTATCATTAACATGAAAACATACAAGAATTGAACACTTAAATAATTTTCATACCCTCCAATCTCATTATTGTTGACACCTATGGTATGCCAAATGTAATAGGGTGTTTTTTCATAAAAAGGGAGTGATAAAAATATCGATAAAACAATGCCTGCTTGACATAAGCCAAGAAATAGATAAGGGTTTTTTATGTAAGGAAGCGTATAATAAACAATTAAACTGCCGATGGTGATCCCGCTAATGAATGCTGTTAGAATTATAGTAAACGAATACGTGGTGGAACTTAATATTGGGATTAATAAACGTAACCAAGCTACTTCGTACATCATGGCGCACAATCCAGATACTCCAGCAATTAGCAGGACAATTTTATACTGTTGTTTACTGAGCACAAAGAGTTTCGTTTCTTTTTTACTGCTTATAGTTTGTGGTTTTTCAGATTGTGTATCAGTATACTTAACTGCAATAATTAGGAAGAGAACGCCTACAATAAAATCCATTGTTGCGCCAAAGTAGGTTGTGACAGTTAAACCAAATTTGCCAAGGAGATAAAAGCCCGCAAGGACACCCCCTATTGCAGCTCCTAGGCTGTTAATGAAATACAGAATTGCCACATTTTTACCAACTTCCTCGATTCTTTCACTCAAACATTTAACCAAAACAGGAAGAGTACCTCCCATTAAAATAGTTGGAACAATAATGGCCGAAGCGCTGGCGAAAACTTTTAATAGCAAAACTATTCCACTATCGCTTGGCCATTCGTTGCTTACAACTACTGAAATAAAAACGCTCTTTATTCCCTCAAAAATAGGCATGTAAAAAAAACAATATAATCCAATGAGAATTTCCAGCCATGCAAACAGCATTAATGGGTTTTTGCTTTCGTCAGCCTTTTTTCCCCACCACCAAGATCCAATAGCTAATCCACCCATAAAAGTAGCAAGAACAACAGCCTGAGCATAGGTACTGTTGCCTAAAAAGTAGCTTAGATGTTTAAACCAAGTAATCTGGTAAATTAACGCTGCAACTCCGGAAAGGATAAATAAAACACAAATCAGAAGAAATTGAGTTTTTTTACTGAGCATTTTTATGATTTAAATCCCGTGGTTTACAGGGATAAAAGTAAAAATAACTTAGGACTTTTGTTGTAGGGATAAATGATAAACACGGATTCACGTTAAGATTCATTAATACCGATATTCAAGACTCCCTTATTCTTAATGCTTATGCAGCTTTACCCCAGTATTCAATAAAAACATAAGCAATGAAAAAATCATCAATAATATGACTGGTAATTGGACTAATCGCACTAATAGTTATTTATGTAGGGTTTGTGAAATCTTCTGGCGTGTATGATAGTGCAGTTGCGCAACAAGAAGAAGTTGTTGCCTCATGGGTAAATGTTGAAGCTACCTACCAAAGGCGAGCTGACTTAATATCTAATTTAGTCTCTACCGTGAAAGGGTATGCTGCTCATGAAAAGGATGTTTTATTGGGTGTGACCCAAGCAAGTTCAAAAGCAGGGCAGGTGAACATTAGACGCCTCTAGCTTAAACGCTGCTAATATTCAAAGATTTCAACAAGCTCAATCGGGATTAACTCAGGCATTGTCAAAATTGATGGTGGTCATGGAAAGGTATCTTGATTTAAAAGCTAATCAAAACTTTTTGCAATTACAAGCTCAATTAGAAGGAACCGAAAATCGAATAAATGTATCTCGTCAGCGATACAATGGCACGGTAAAAAAATATAATACGTTCATCCGTCGATACTGGAAAAGAACACTTTTAGGATGGATTGTTGAAGAGGGTGAATTTCAGGAAAAAGAAGTTTTCGAAGCTTATAAAGGAGCTGAAAAGGCACCTAAAGTGCAGTTTTAGGGTAAATTTTAAGGTCTACATAAATGAAAGTAGAAAAAATATTTACTACTGAAGTAAAAACGAAAATTGTAAAATCCATTGAGCAAGCAGCATTTGCAACTTCTGGTGAAATCAGGTTAAACGTAGATGATAAGTGCAAGGACGAGGTATTGAATCATGCAGCTTTTATTTTTGAAAAATTGGAAATGCATAAAACTGATTTCCGAAACGGATTTTTGTTTTATGTGTCAGTAGTGGCTAGGAAATTCGCCATATTGGTTGATGTGGGAATTAACGAAAAGGTAGCGGACGATTTTTGGAAGGAGGTGAAAGATTTAGTGCTTTCAAATTTTAAAGAAGGCAATCACGCTGAAGGGCTTTCGGCTGGAATTATCTTTGCTGGTGAGCAGTTAAAGGCTCATTTTACCTGCCAGAAGGATGATGTGAATGAATTGAATAACGAAATTTATTTTGGCAATGATTAAGAATATAGCGTGTTTGCTCGTGTTTATTTTTGCATTTTCTAATGCAAGTATTGCAAGGGAATGTTACCCTGTAAAGATTGATGCTAAACTAGTTTACGATGAAGTCGCGGTATTGACGAATTCGGAATACAAGAAACTTGATGAGTACTTGATTAAGGTGAGTAACCAAACAAGTAATCAAATTGTAATTATTATTGATTTGTGCGGTATAGATCAAGCTAGTTACGTGATTGAATTGGGACATCAATGGGGTTTTGGATGAAAAGGAAAGGACAATCATATTAGTTAAGCTTACTGGAGGAAAGGGACAACGAAGAACATTCATAGCTGTTGGTTATGGTTTGGAAGGTGTAATTCGTGATGCTAATGCAAAACTGATTGTTGAAAATGAGATGATACCTCGTTTTAAATCAGGCAGTGTTTATGAGGGCTTAAAAGCAGCGTTTAACGTTTTAGTTCCATTGGCGGTTGGTGAGTTTAATTATGTTGCTTACGAAAAGAAAGCAAAAAAGCGTTCAAGGGGTATTCTTCGTATGTGGATAATTATTGTTGCAATAGTGATTTTGTCCAAGGTGACGGGAGCAAGGAATTACGCTCTGCAAAACGGAATCAGTTTATGGTCTGCATTTTTTATGGGAAGCTTACTAGGGGGTAGTGGAAGACGCGGTGGTTGGGATGATTTTTCGTCAGGCAGTGGAGGTTTTGGTGGATTTGGCGGTGGTGGATTTGGTGGCGGAGGAGCTGGAGGAAGTTGGTAGAGTTTCTAAGGAATAGGTAGTTAATTTGCATAAGCTCTAACTATTCTTTAATTTCCTCGTACGTAATAATATGAGGGTATCTGTACTAATTTTAATATTGATTTTTACTTTGAATTTTCAAGGCAAAGCTCAAGATATTCATTTTACACAATGGATGCATGCACCTCATACCTATAATCCTGCTGAAGTTGGAAATTTTGATGGAGCTCACCGGTTCCACGCAAACCACAGGAATCAATGGTATTCGGTGACAGTCCCGTTCCGGACCTATACTATCATGGCTGATTCCAGGGCGTTAACAAAAAACAAGAACATAGGTTTGGGAACAAGTATTTTGTACGATGTGGAAGGTGATTCTAAGTTTTCAACCACGATTTTTAATGTGGCAGGAAGTTATTCTTTAAAATTACCAGGTGATTCTGTAGGTGAAATTACCTTTGCTGTGCAGCCTTCCATGACTCAAAAAAAACTTGATTTAACCAAGTTGAATTTCGATAATCAATTCAATGGGAATTTCTTTGACCCAAACATTCCTGTTAGCGAAAGTTTAACACGTTTGTCCAGGTGGTATTTTGATTTGGCTTTGGGAGGTAGAGCTAAAGTGATTTTAAATCATAAGAATGACTTGGAGTTTGGCTTCTCGGCCTATAATTTACTTCAACCAAAACAATCATTTTTTGATGCCCAAGGTGTTCGCCTTGATCCGCGATTTAATGGAATCATCAAATGGAATCATCAGTTTAATAAAAAAGTGTTGATACAACCTGGTTTCTTGATGTCTAAACAAGGCAAATTTTCCTCCTACAACGTTGGAGTGAATGTTTATTATGACATCAGTGAATCGAAGTATTTAACTCAAAAATTATTTGGAGGAATTTATGCTCGTACACGTGATGCTGGGGATATCATAGTTGGGATGATGCATGGTGATTGGACCGTTGCAGGAAGTTATGATTTTAACTTATCAGGTTTAGTTCCCGCCTCAAATTTTC
>JBLIBC010000228.1:0-4414 GCA_047632015.1 Glaciecola sp. | reverse complement strand
TCCAATTGTAGACATAACTTCCATTAGTGGCTGCCTGGCCCTTTAAAAAAACTTCAATACTTCCATAATCAATAGTACAATTAGGTTGAATTATGGCTAGCGAATCAATCTCTAAAAAGTCATCTTTAACAGTTACAACAACCGATTGATTGGTCCCATTTACATCCGTTACTAGTACATTGTATATACCCTCACAAAGCTTTGTAGCAGTGGAGGTTGTTTGCTCAAGGTCATCGCCCCAAACGTAAGTATACGGTGCTGAACCAAACGACGGATTCAAAGTAGTTGTACCATTACATGTACTGCTACCTTCACCATTTACGCAACTCCCTGACAAGTTGCACGATCCGTAAGAACTGTATTCGTAAGCCATGCTCGATGACCAACTTCCTCCATCCGGCATCCTCACATAAGTTTGACCTACGACAGGCGCTCCTAAATGATGTCCTACTCCTGCTTGATTATAACTTGCTACACTGGTCACACTGGAAGGAAAAACATTAGCAGCAGGAATGCAAGGATTTTTATCCAAATCGCTCAACACTGGATTTCCCCATTTAATAGCGTCCTGCACTGCCCCATCTCTGTCATAAAAAGCAAACCAACTTCCAGCATTTTGAAACCAAAAACGACTGGTACTTCCTCCCTCAATACAGATGTTATTATTAGCCTCCAGAGCAACAATATCAATAACACCGGCTGGTGGAGCAGCAGCTTCCCTGCCTCTTACTATTACAAAACCATTAGGAGGAACAACACTTCCCTTAGGTAAAATAAAGCCCATCCCTTTTGCACTTTTTGATCCTTCAACACCATTATAGCTCCCCAACATGTATCCTGAAATATCAATTTCATTACACTCATTAGGGTTGTACAATTCAATCCATTCTCCTTCACCCCAATTAGGTGTTCCAAAGTCACTTCCTGTCACTAATGAGCCATCTTGATGTGAGGGACTGATGTTAATTTCATTGATCAAAATACTCGGTCCTGAATATTCGCATTTTTTTGATTCCCCTGTGCATATGGTGTTTGGAGTAGTTTCAACAGCTACCTGACCATGAAGATTTAAAGCAAAAATCGTCACCCCCAAAACAACAAATGTTTTAATACCAACCAAATATTGTACTGCACGAGCACATATATAACTTACTCTGATCATTTAATTTAACAATTCTTCCTGTGACGTTTGGTCAACGCGCCACAAATTCTACTTATTTTCGATGCTACTATAAAGACCCTACAAATAGTTGTTCGTTGCTTTTTAATTCATCTTTTATTAAAAAGATCACAGTCGCTTGTTAAGCTTACAGAAACCGCTAAATACCTTATAACGATATTTATATCAACTACACAATTGGTTTCATTAAAAAGCCCCGCCGAAAAGGCGAGGCTTCACAAATAAATTGATTGGCGTAATTTAAATACTAACAGAATCAGTCAATACGGAATCCGGCAACTCCATAATTTCAACAGGCTCAAACTGAATTGACCTACTGTAAATAAGCGGATCAAGTTTCATCCTTTCTTTTTTACTAACTCTTTTTTTTCTGCGCTTTCTTTTTTTCCTTTTCTTCACATCCGTTGATGAAGATTGGTTAACCTTAAATGAATCACCAGGGAATTCATTAGCCTTAGGTGATTTTCTGCCTATTAAAGATTTCCCTTTTGATTCGCTTTTAACATCTGCACTTTGTTTGTTTAAGTGATTGTTAATTTTGCTTTTCTTTTTAATTTCCTGATTTACAGCAGGAGTTGATTTAGATTCCTTTTTGGTCTCTTCAATAATTTCTGACTCTTCCACTTCTTCAGACACGACGTAAGTCCGCTCCAAGACCTCCCCCTCTGATGTGTTCACGTTTGGGACCACAAAACCAAGGACGACCCCTGTTAATAATGTTCCTAGTCCGATTAAAATAATTGGTTGTTTCATAACAGTTGGTTTTAAAAATTAAACTTCGATTGATTATAATATTTGAACGTAATGATTGCTTCAACGATAAATAGATTACCAATGATGCTAATCCATTGTGAACTTGCATAATTGATTTCGTAAGGGATATCCAGGTAATAAAACAACATGTGATACAAGCGAAAAGTCAAAGCAGCAGACACTACCGCGTACCCTCTCACCATCATTTTAGCATGTCTTTGGTAATGTTTATTTAGCACCAATTTGAAAGCCCTCCACGTAAAAATGAAAAGTAATATTCCTTGAGCCACAAAACCCAATTGTGAAACGATCCCACCTTTGGCATATATAGACATGTAAAATCCCGTGGGAACCACCACCAAGAGTGTGCAAATGATATAAAGCTTTCCAATTTTCCTGTGAGCTTTAGCTGGGATTCTAAACTGCTTTCGGCAAAACAACAGAAGTGGTGCAAATAAACAAATCACACCAGATATCATGTGCAAGTAAAAACAAACCAGCCAAACATTATCCTGTCTTGCTACTAGCTTTTCAGGGAGAATCCCATAATCGAAACTGAATGTGTAATAATGCAAAGCATTGAACGACAACAAACAAGTGAGAACCAAAATTGGGAACCAAAACAAGGTATTAACTAAATATGATTTGTATTTCTGCATCATGTTCCTAAAGTAACAATGATGGGACTGGTTGGTGAGTAACAATTAGTAAACGATCCAAAAGAAATAGGCAACAGGCTGTTCAAATTAGTTTGACCTTATAATCTTGCCCTGGAATACCAGAAATTACTTGGGACTTCAATTACAATAACTGATAAAGAATCGCTACCGTATGAAAATTAACCTACAGCCTCTAAAGCGTAAATTATCTTCAAAAAACAAGAACTAAAACGCAAAAACTAAAGGAGTAAATTCTAATATTAAAGTTCAATTCAAACTTATTAAACAAGTTCAAATCAATCTTATTTGCTGTTATTTCTTGGCAATTGTTGTCACCTTAATATCTCTGCTTTTAGCACATACTTTAAAGTCCTCAATAATTTCGGCTACATCGAAATGCATGTAATTATTTTTTGACAAATCTAGTACTACCTCGCTTCCCTCTGGAACATTGCTGAGCAATTGGACTAGCTTGGCTTTGTTTAAGAATGTGACTTCCTCATCAAGAAATACTGTTGTCTTCACCACTCCATTAACTTCATCTCGTTGTACCTTAACCGCACTACTCAATATGTATTTTGGAACCATAACAGCGGCAACAATTAGCCCAATACCTAAGCCATACAATAAATCAATAAAAACAACTCCTATTATTGTACAAACAAAGGGAATAAATTGACCGTACCCCTGATTAAACATCCGTTTAAATATTGCTGGTTTTGCCAGTTTGTAACCAACTATTAGAAGAATAGCAGCCAATACTGCTAACGGAATAAGGTTTAACACAACAGGTATAAGTATCACACATATTAAAAGTAATACCCCATGAAAAATAGCTGATAATTTACTTTTTCCTCCCGCTTGAACATTTGCTGAACTTCTCACAATAACCTGTGTGATTGGTAACCCTCCAATAAAGCCCGAAAGAATGTTCCCTATTCCCTGAGCTCTTAATTCTTTGTTAGTGGGTGTAACTCTTTTTAACGGATCCAATTTGTCAGCAGCTTCCACACATAACAGTGTTTCTAAACTCGCCACCAAAGCAATTATCACGGCTGTAATATAGATAACTGGATTGCTTAATGCTGAAAAATTAGGAAAGGAAAAATTTGAAATAAAGCCATCCATGTTTTTTGCAACTGGAACACTAACTAAATGGTCAATTGTTAAACCTGAACCTAATACATTATTGTAATACATGTTTAATAATATACCTGAAACAACTGCCACTAAAGGGCCTGGTACAACCTGAAATAATTTTATTTTTTTGAATGCTTTACTTTCCCACAATAATAAAATGGCTAAGGAAACTGCAGTTATTATAACCACGCTAAAGTCCACAAAATCAAGCATATTTATAAGCTCCGAAAAGCTATTTTGCCCATCAACTTGCATGAACTCAAAATCTCCTTCGGGATCTTTATCATACCCCAAAGCATGAGGGATTTGCTTTATAAAAATAATGATTCCTATACCTGACAACATGCCATAAATCACCGAAGAAGGAAAATAATAAGCAATCACACCTGCTTTTAAAATCCCCATTAAAAGCTGAATAACTCCAGCCAGTACAACGGCTACTAAAAATATTTCGAAACCAGCAACTAGATCTACACCTTCTCCTCCTGCTTTCATTGGTGCAAAATCAGTAATAGAATTCAGAACTATCACAGCTAAACCAGCCGCGGGACCACTAACTCCCAAAGGAGATCCACTTAGTGACCCAACCACAATCCCACCAATAATCCCAGCTATTAAACCTGAAAAAAGAGGAGCTCCTGATGCCAATGCAATTCCCAAACACAATGGTAAGGCCACAAAA
>JBLIBC010000227.1:0-4456 GCA_047632015.1 Glaciecola sp. | reverse complement strand
CAAGTTACGATTACATACCATTGGAGGGCAAGGCACTGACCCTACACCGGCGAAAGTACAAGAGAGTTTTGGTTGCATTTTTTAATAAAACACTTTTTAGGTAGAACAGCGGGGAATCAAGTTGAATTATATATTATTTATTGTGATCCAATAATATTTTATAATTCAAGTAACTTTTTGGCTCAAATCTTGTTTTACTATTACTATGAAGGATTTAAAGGGTTCAAAACACATTGCGCTGATAATAGTTTTACAACTAGCAATGATTGTTGCGTTAACGGTTCTGAATTAGTACAAAATGTTTAAACTGATGTTTAAACTGATAATAAGTAAAAGATCCTGAACTTAGTTCGGGATTTTTTATGCCTTGTAAAATAGGAACAGGCAGGAGTTTTGGATTAAATTCAAACTTACGATTCAGTAACCATCAGTCCCACCATACTACAAAAAATTTTTGTAGTGTTTTATCTGTTTTCTTCATCCAGCATAATGGTGATCTTTTATTGCTTAAGTACAACTCAATTTCTGATGTAAAGTCAATGTAGCTTTGCCAATTCACCTCTTTATGGACTGCAACTAACCAGTCTTTTTTACCTGGGATGTAAAATTGATTTGAAGCTAAGTTGGATAATTCATGTTGACGAATGTAAAACCCTGTGATGCAATCGTTGTTAATAGCAGGGAATACGGTATGTTGTAAATTGACAGGAACAAATAGCTGAGCTTTGAACAATACGCTTTGTTTGAATTCGAACGAATGTAAATTAAGGCTATCAAGTGCTGTTAAAGTTTCTTCCCTATGTAACAGCGGTAGTTGTTTTGATTTTAATTTAGACACTTTTTGCATTAAATCATCTTTCCTGTTTGGACCAATCCAGCGGGATAACGGTGATGATTCTGATTTATCTACCGAGGTATTGTTGTCGTCATACAAATAGAATTTATACACGATTTCAACATGAGTAAATTCTTCAGCTTTTTTTACTAAGCAATCGAGTTCCCCAATAGTTATTTTATCCCTTTTGATCTGAAGGTTTTTCGCGACAACCATTGTAGATGGTGTCTGAGCTAAAACTTGAAACACAAACTGCTCCACCAATTGTCCTAATCGTAATTTTGGATTGATGTCATTGTTGGGGTTATATTTTACTTTGTCAAAAGGGAATTCAAATTGTTGAAGCCCCATTATGGAGTTAACTTTCCAAAGCGCAGGTGTATTAAGAAAACCTCCAAACTGTAACTCTATATTACTTGGCATACTCTAAGGTAATGATTGTATTCAGTCCCTCAGGAAATATTATGCGATCTTATTGGTGATAAATAAAAAATATCAGAGAGATAATTACTTAATCAATATCTTATCACTTGTGATTATTTGTTCACCTTGTCGAAAAGAAAAAAGATAAACACGAGGTTTTAAATTTGGAAATGAAATTATTTGTGAGCCTTGAATGTCGTTGTCAGAATACGCTAAGGCTCCACTTTGATCCTACCCCATTTCTTTAGAGAACAGTAGAAGGGCGTATTTGTTGAACCTATCAGCTGAGTGCAAAATTTGGATATTATTAAACATTACTAACGCAGTAGTTTCTGATTGTAGCTTGGATTCCTTAACTGGAGAATAACTGGTTTTACTATCTATGCCCGTCTGCATAATCCTATAATATGACACGCCTTGTACTTGGGGATAATATTCCCATTGGTAATATTATGTTTTATTTGAATTCAGACTTCTTGAAATAGTTTATAAGGCATTCCAGTTTTGCAAATCGATTGATCTTTCAATAGTAAAATAATCATTGTTAGTTTATGAGGCAGTAACCCATTTTAAAGTGACGCTATGTTCTTGTACTAGTGCATCAAATGAGATTAATTACCAGAGGTAATGCATAGCCATAGCTCACAGATATAGATATTTTGTCAATTTTGGGTGTAGGATTTCCTCCCCCATCTCCAGCTTTTTTGACTGAAAATAAGATCCCAAAATCCGAGGATTTAAAGTTCTCGGAAGTCCAGGTTTCTCCTCATGTATCAGTATTTCCACCGTGCGTTTTTGTTGCTTCCCAAGACCAAGCAGAGCTAAGTGCTTTGTTTGTGCTTCCGATCACACCATTTTTGACAATGCTAACTGCATCGTCTTTCGCATTGTTTACATCAACTCTTTCAATGTTTGCATATATTCTGGTAATTACTTTCCCGTCGAGGATAGACAGGCTAAAAAGCAAGAGGTTTTTTTAAGAGGAGTATAAAGTCATTAGTCTTATTCTTGTGATTAATGTGCCGCAAAAGACTTGTTTTCTTTTGAATATTACGCTATGAAGAGACGGTTGTTGTTTTATTTTTTTTCTAAAAAGGAGTACGTCTAAACTGTTTGAAGGTTTACAGATGAAATAGTTATGTTTGGATAAGTATTGTCCTTTTCATCGAAACGATAGAGTGATTTTTTGTTTACAACAAGGTGTAATGGTTGAAACTCTGGAAAATCACATGAATAAACATTATTGAATATTATTCGACATTTATTATCAAGGGTTGCCCTAAAGTAGCATTATTTCCAATTATTTAGAATGCATAATTGTGCAGGTATTATTCATTTTGGACAATTGAATATTGTTGATTATGAGTAGCTTAGTGTTTGTCAATTTTTGAATTAAAAAAAGCATGAAAATATCTCAACTGTTAATTTTTGTTGGATTTTTGCTTTTATGTTCTTGCAACAGTGAGATCATGGAAGTGACTAATGAACAACCTCGTTTTGCTTCCATTAATGATTCGACCACAATTAGTAAGCTAGAGTACAAAGATAAATTACAAGGTTTTTGGTTGGGGCAATGCATTGCTAACTGGACAGGCTTAACCACCGAAATGGATAAAATCGGTGATATTGGAGATTTGAAATCAGGTGAATTTTACACAAGAGACAATTGGGGGAAAGCTGACTTACCAAATGTATGGGGAGAGTATAAAAATACAGACATCACTTCAACGATCGATTTTATTTTAAAATCACCTGGACAATTGTGGGGAGCAGATGACGATACAGATATTGAGTACATTTATCAGGAATTAATTTACAAGCATAAAACTGCAATATTAAGTCCGACACAAATTAGAGAGGGGTGGTTGGACCATATTAAGCAAGGAGAGGAAAATTATTTATGGGTTTCAAATCAACAAGCTTTTGATTTAATGGTGAAAGGAGTATTGCCACCCAATACAGCGTCGCCTGAGTCGAACCCATATTTTGACATGATTGACGCCCAACTTAGCACGGAGATTTTTGGATTGTACTCACCAACCCGACCTGATTTTGCTCTGGAGATGTCAAGTTTACCTATCAGGACTGTGGCTCGTGAGGAGGCGGTTTTAATTTCTGAGTTTTATGTTGAAATGCACGCTTTAGCTTCTTGTGTTAATAAGGAACTATCAAAAGAGGAACAGTTGAATGGGATTGCTGAATTAGCTCGAATAAAATTGCCGGAATATTCAACAGCTGCAAAAATGTACGATTTTGTATGGGCTAAGTTTCAGTCCGGTATTCCGTGGGAGGGTGCTAGGGATTCTGTGTACGTGAGGTATCAGGTCAATCAAAAAGATGGCTATACTATTACTAGTAGGAAGCTGCACTGTAACGGTTGCTTTGCTGCAGGTATTAACTTTGCCGCAAGTTTAGTTAGTTTGTTTTATGGAAAAGGAGACATTAAGGAAACCATAAAAATAGGAACGCTTGTGGGTTGGGATTCTGATAATCCTACCGCGACCTGGGGAGGCTTGTTAGGGTTCATGTACGGTAAAGTTGGGGTTGAGGCTGCGTTTAATCAAAAGCTATCTTCTCAATATAACATACATAGAACAAGGATTAATTTTCCAAACGATGGAATAGATGATTTTGAGAACATGAGTAATAAGGGACTAAGTATAATTGATGATGTAGTGGTGAATCACTTAAATGGTAGGTTGGACAGCGTTAGTAACTCATGGGTGATACCAGCAGCTAACACAAAAACCGATGTGATTACCGCACAATGGTAGTTTATTTAAGCGTTTTTCTAAATCATTTACTCCCTGGCAAATAATATTTATTCCCCGCTATTCTACCTAAAGATTCCGTTATACTGGATAACCTACGTTGTAGGGGCTGTGTTTTGTAGTTCTTGATTACACTCCGTTAAATCAAGAACTACCGCATTCAGGCAAGTTACGATTACATGCCGGTGGAGGTCAAGGCACTGCCGCTCCAACGGCAAAAGTACAAGAGAGTTTTGGTTGCATTTTTTAATAAAACACTTTTTAGGTAGAACAGCGGGAAATCAATTAATATTTATTGTTTTTTTTGATTCCCCGCTATTCTACCTAATAAATCATTGTTGCTCACGCTAAATCGTCATTGTTCATGATATTCTATTTCTTCGTATTCACTTGTTCACTCCGTTTGGCTGCGCGCGCAGCAAAGCAA
>JBLIBC010000226.1:0-4471 GCA_047632015.1 Glaciecola sp. | reverse complement strand
TGGGATGTCAGTTTTGACAAGGAGGTCGAAATTATGGAAATGTTTAAAAACAAGTACAAAAAGGAATTAGAGATTGTGTGTGTTAGTGTGGATATGGATACCTTGAATTTTTCTGAATTAAAGGCAAAGTATCAAAACGACATCAAGTTCATTCATTACAATTTTCAGAGTGAAGTGATGTTTAACTATAACATTGAAGACTTCAGGCTAGATAGGTACGAAATCGAAAACATTGCCAAATATTATTTAATTGATCCCGATGGTTATTTGGTATTTTCACCAGCAAAATCACCAACAAGAGGTTTCCATAAAGACTTTCAAAGAATCATTGCTCAGTAGTAATCTTATTTTATCTGATAAATTTCAATTTCAAAATTTCCATCAACTTGCACTTTCTCGGGATTCCAAAGGTATAATTTACTGATGTTCCCTTTTACCTGGGCCGGAAATGTAGCTGTGAAATCAAAGCTAATCGTTTGATCTTTGCTGATAAAAGTACCTTCGCTCAAGTTAACAGTTTCGTAGGCCATTGACTTATTTTTTCCCGTCTCTATTGTAAAAACTAAAAACACCTGTTTTGAAATGTTCCAATCGGACAATTGTCCCTTTAGTCGGACAAAAACGGAGTATTCTTGAGCATCGTTATAAAATTCAAGGAATTCATTTTTATTTGAAATCACACTTTGGGTGCTGTCAATTTTGACCCTTTTCAAAAACTTTCGTCTTTCCCATAAAGTGACATTTGAAACTGGATCAGTATGTATCCCTTTATACAATTTTGAGATCGAAGGTCGTCTGTCCTCTTCAATTATAATGTAATCCATTAAGGTATCAGTTTCTTTTTTTGCTGTTTGAAAAGCACGCAATGGGAAATGATTAAGGCGACTTATTTCATTACCAATGGCTTTTTTTCTTGCTCCCGTTGAAGGAGGAATACCCATTATTGCAGCAGGTATTTTAGTGTAAAACTCAGTATCATAATGATCCATCGTGTAAAACTTGGAGTATTTTAAATTGATGTCAGCACCAAACACAAACACGACTAACGCGATCAGTCCATAGGATACGAATTGAATTTTAGCGTGATCAAAAAGGAAACTCAAAGATCCAAGGAAAAATATTACCAAATAAAGTACCGCTCGGTCTTCAGGAAAGTTGATACCCAACAGTATATGTTGAGTGAAAACATTACCGATGGCAATGAAAAACAACAAGGGTAAGAATCCTTTTGGAGTAAAAACATCTCGCGTTTTTTTAAGTTGAAACAGGTAAAACCCTAAAATACACAACGACAAAATGACAAGTAAAACGTCAAACCAAATTGTGTTGACGTTCCATAAGTATGGTGTAAGGGAATGTATGGTGGTTTCAAAAAAGCCATTTTGTGTTCCGTAGTAAAGTTTCCCAGCGTCTTTTAAATGCAGGGAGTATTGAACGGCATATAGTATTGGAAGAACAGGTAAAATAAGCACAATTGTTTGCTTGAATAGTCTTTGTTTGATGAGGTAAATCATTAAAAACACCAAACTGAACAACGCAAATGGCACCAATGTTAAGTTAGAATAAACAGCTAATAACCACGCAAAAGCAATTACCCATAATCGGAAATTGCTTTTCAGTTTTAAGTAAAGAATCGTTTGAGAACATGCAAGCAAAAGGAAAGCTAATGATAATCCGTAACCCCTTGCAAGAGCAAAGTATTCAATAAGGAATGCACTACATAGCAAAGAGGCAACCAACAGGTAAAAAGCGCCTTTAAATTTAAAAAGATGACTAAAAGAGTAAACGCTAAAAAAGTATACAGGAAAGGTTAAAACGTTTCCGAGCCTTATTATGCCCATTGAATGAGAGTTAAAAATGCGATAGCACAATCCACCGATAAAACTGTTGGTAAAATGGTTGTTGGCGTCAATGTAACCCTCGTATGGAAGGAAATTCCATTGCAACATGTACACCCACTTGCTTACGATTTCATCATGAATTAAATCAACAGTATTCGCTCGCAGGAACAAATATGTCCACAAAAACACTAACAATAGGCCAGCCGTCAGGAAATCCCATTTGTTAAATTTTTGGTTTTCAAAGGACCACAAAAGCTTATTTTTTTAATAAATATTGCTTCAAAGAGCTGAATTGGTTGTCAATTAGCAGCGCCTTTTTTTCCCTTTTCATGTATTCTTGTAATCGGGCAGGAATGTCTACTTTTTGACCAATTACCGGCTCCACTACGTCGTGGAATTTAGCAGGGTGAGCGGTTTCCAATATGATTCCTTGACAATCGTGGTTTTTTTGATATTCCTTTAATGCCATGTAGGCAATGGTTCCATGTGGTTCAGTTAAATAACCTGTTCTGTCTATTACGTCTTTCATGGAAGTACGGGTTTCATCATCCGTGTAAGAATGCCCAACTAAAGTATTTTTAACAGCTTCCCAATTTCCATCATGAAGTTCTAGGATTCGTGCAAAGTTAGAGGGGTCACCAATGTCCATAGCGTTTGAAATAGTGGACACCGAAGGTTTAGCAGTATAAGTACCTGTTTTTAAATATTCAGGAACAATGTCATTTGCATTTGTTCCAGCTATGAATTTTGCAACGGGTAGTCCTGCTTTTTGAGCAAACATCCCAGCTGTTAAATTACCAAAGTTCCCACTTGGCACTGCAAACACGACATCCTTATTTTTGTCTTCTAACTGCTCATAAGCAGCAATAAAATAAAATGCTTGTGGTAAAAACCGAGCCACGTTAATGCTGTTTGCACTCGATAATTTCATAGTATCATTCAACTCTTTGTCATTAAAAGCTGCTTTCACCATGGCTTGACAATCATCGAAAGTACCCTCTATTTCGAGTGCTGAAATATTTGCGCCGATGGTAGTTAATTGTTGTTCTTGAATTTTGCTAACCTTCCCTTTTGGGTAAAGAATCACCACATCAATTCCGTCTACGTTATAAAATCCATTTGCTACAGCACTTCCTGTATCGCCCGAAGTGGCTACTAAAATGGTGACTTTTTCTTTTTCATCTTCAAGGAAATAACTTAAACACCTAGCCAAAAACCTAGCACCTACATCCTTAAAAGCACAAGTTGGACCGTGCCATAACTCTAGAGAATAAACGTCTTTTTCAATTTCGACAATTGGCAAAGGAAAATTAATGGTTTCAGCTATAATTTGTTTTAGCTTTTCAGCGGGAATTTCATCCCCTACAAATTGTTTGATGTACTCGTAACAAATTTCGTTCAAATCCTTACCACTGTTAAGCATTCCGGCAGGTATGTCGGAGATCGACTCAGGAAAGTATAACCCTTTATCTGGAGCTAAACCTTTGATTACGGCATCTTTAAAAGATACTTTTTCCGATTGTTTATTCGTGCTAAAATATTTCATGGTAGCAAAGATAGTAATTGGTGGATTAGTTGGTAATTTTTAGGTGTTAGATTTTAGCATGGCTGACCTCGGGTAATTGACGTGGCGCCAATATTAATTTGCACTCTTCAAAAACAATTTAGCTGTATCCTCAATTGATTTTTCAATTGGTATGAACCCAAACCCCGTAGCTTTGATAATTTTGTCGTTACTATACGTACGACTGCTCATACTGCTGTGCGCGGTTTCTTTAGTAACCACTGGGGAGCTTCCTAAAATAAAGCTTTTTAGTGCTGAAAGTCTCCATGCTAGCCCTAACATCCATTTTTTTACTTGAGTGGTGGGTTTGTTTTTCCCCAAATTTTCAGCAATTAAATCAAACAATTTGTGGTAGCTCAAGTTTTCCGAGCACACTAAAAAACGTTCACTAGATATATCTGATTTCATTAAGTTAACCATGCAACTTACCACATCTCTTACGTCAACAAAAGCATTTTTCCCCAAAGTGTAATACTTTAAGCCTTTCCATACTTTGCTAAAAAGTTCCGCGCTTCCTCTTGACCAATCGGCTGGTCCTAAAATGATACTTGGGTTTACAATTACAGCGTTTAAACCTTCCTCAATTCCCCGCCAAACTTCCATTTCAGCATGGTATTTACTGATGCTGTAATTGCTAGTGTATTTTTCCTTTTTCCAAGGGTTTTCTTCTGTTGCGTCATCGTCCTCGAAAGCTTTCCCAATAGCAGCTGTTGAGCTCACATGACACAGTTTTTTGATGCTTTTACTTAAGCACAAATTCACCAAGTTTCGTGTCCCTTCGATGTTTGTTTTGTACAAAATTTCTTTGTCCGATTTTTTAAAGGAAACTAGCGCTGCACAATGGTACACGTAATCCACATTTTCCAGGGCATTTTCCAAACTCATGATGTCCAGCAAGTCGCCTTTGACCCAAGTTATTTTATCAAACAAGGCCAAAGTGTCTTGTCCGTGCAGTACAAAGTTGTCCTTTGTCCTGTCCATGCTGTCTTGATTCCGGTATAATGCTCGAACCGGTTCACCGTCTTTCAACAAGCGAATTAACAAATGTGATCCTACCAATCCTGAC
>JBLIBC010000225.1:0-4487 GCA_047632015.1 Glaciecola sp. | reverse complement strand
GGAAATTTAGGTATCTCCTACCGATTAAATACTTGGGAAATAAAAAGCAACCTGTCCTCAGGATTCAGAGCACCTAATGTAGACGATATTGGGAAAATATTCGATTTTCAGGACAATCAAATAGTGGTACCAAATGGCGATTTAAAATCAGAAGTGGCCTATACCGGCGATTTATCCGTCAGCAAAAAGCTACTTAAATGGGGAAAGTTAAGCGCTGGAACTTATTACACCTTATTGGATGACGCCATGGTTCGCAGGGAATTCACTTTGAATGGTCAAGACAGTATTCTTTACGAAGGTGAAATGAGTAGAGTTTTTGCCATACAAAATGCATCCTATGCTTTTGTGTACGGAGTAAGTGGGAAAATTGAAATTAATATTTTTAAGGTATTACAAATCAAATCATCCATCAATTATCAAAAAGGGACGGAAGTAATTGATGGCACAAGTTCTCCTTCACGCCACGCTGCGCCATTATTCATGACAAACAGCCTTACTATTAAAATTAAGAAAGTCATCATTAAAACTTACCATCAGTATAATTCTGGGTACGTAAACAATCAGTTGAGTATTGATCAGCGTGACAAAACAAACACTTATGCATTGGATCAAAACGGACGCCCCTATAGTCCAAGCTGGCATACGCTTAATTTCAAAGGTATTTTTAGACTGAATAACCACGGGGTTTTATCCGCGGGAATAGAAAACATTGCCGATCTCAGGTACAGGACCTACAGCTCTGGAATTTCAGCACCCGGAAGAAATTTCATTGCAGCTGTAAAGGTATTATTCTAAGCCTTGAGTTTTAACAAGCCGTTATCAATAACTATAACTGGTTCGAAAGAGGATAAGCAATTGCATTAAGTATCTTTCATTATGAAAGTTTTTAAGCTCATGCTTACTTTGTTTTTACTGTGCGCCCCCTTTGCCGTTTCAGGACAAAAAGTCGTTGACTTATCGTTTAAAAACCTTCAAAAACTTCCGGTTTCATTGAAGTTAAATCACGAATTAGAGGAGTTAATTTTAATTGGCAATCCCTTAAAATCGCTCCCAGAATGGTTGATTAATTTCCCCCTATTAAAAAAAATAGTACTAGATAAAGTCACTACTTTGCCAGTATCCAACAGCTTTCAACTGCTGTCCAAATGCCCAGGATTAGTAACATTATCATGGGAAGAAGGAAAGTTAGTGTACATCCCTGTTGCCGTAAGCGACTTCCCAAAACTTAAAATTTTGAACCTTGCCAACAATGGAATTGTCAAGCTCCCTTTAATTAAAAAAGACAACAAAATTACCCAGCTAAATTTGTCTAAAAACTTACTCGATAGCTTAGGTTTATCGATTTTACATTTTAAAAAACTGCGCGCTTTGGATTTATCATTTAATCCTGGGATCAACAATAAAAACAATTACCATTTATTAGAAAACCTTAAGCATTTAAGTGCGCTGACAGTACAAGGCATGCGCATTTTCCCATCTAAGTTATGTGAGGTAACAACACTTACCTACTTGAACATATCAAAAAGCAGGATCACCGCGCTACCTGATAATTTCAAACAATTAAAAAACCTTGAATCCTTGATCTTGTACGATTGTAAATTTCTCGATTTCCCTAAAGCAATTGAAAACCTAGCATGGACAAAAACTTTAAAAAAACTACTCATTGGTGGTGAAATGCTAAAGAAAATTCCTTTCAATATTTTTAAACTTCGTGCTTTGTTAAACTTAACAATTCAAAATAGTTGCATGGAGTACTTCCCTACTTCTATCAAGCGCTTGAATATTACCACCTTGATATTAAAAGAATGCAGCATCACAAAAGAGGCTCGGTTCTTTAAAATTGTTCCTGGTATTTTAAGTTTAAAAAATTTATCATTAAGTAAGCTAATCTGTCAAAATATTCAACTAGAAGGCCTCACAAACCTGGACTCTTTGGACATAAGCCATTGTCAACTTAACGAGCTCCCTGCTGTATTAAAAAAGACAAAATGGATTAACATCAAAGGCAATGCTATCCCCAACAACAGCTTAAAGCAGTTTAGCGGTAAAATAGTTGGAGTTGAAAATTATAAAATCATCAATCCAAATAAAAGCACTAAGCACAGCGAAACAGAGGCATCGTTTACTCCCTACAAAAAAACGATATACACACACGTTGGCGAGACGTTTTCTGTAAAAAATCTAAACTTTGACGTCCCACCCAGCGCCTTTATAAATAAGCGATCTACAGTGATAGATGGTGAGGTCGTCTTGGCTATTAACATCATCACAAAACCGCAGGACATTGCTTTACTTGACAAAAGTTTTATTGACGACAGAAACAAGGTCATTAATCCTACTGTAATGGTTGAAATTAAAGCATATGAGCAAACAGGAAAAGGCGAAAACATGGAAAAGAAAGAAGTGTTCATTAACCAGAAAAAACCAATTACTATCACACTTAAAACCAACAATCAAAACAGGATTAAAGGTTTTGAATATTCAACACCTAAAAGATTGTGGATAAGCATACCTGTGACAGTTGAAACTTGTTTGAAGCATGACAAAGTTGTCCCTCAAAAAAGTTTTAAATCCAACGTTCATAAGAACCTCAACAGCTACCCTTCTCCATCGTTTACAGTCCGTAATTCAAAAGTTCAAATGAGATTAAAAAGGAATAAAAGACGCAAAACTTTAAAATTTGAAATCACACCGGAATACGGCTACAAGGAAAACTTTTTTCAACTGTTTGGAGACAGGATTAAAGGATATCCTGAGTTGAAGGTTTTTAAAAAAATAAAATGGAATTATGTGGGAGACAGTGTAGAAAACGTGCTGGAACAGCTGTACTTTCTATCAGATCAAGCTAAATCCGAGAAGCTAGAAAGAAAAAGTACATTTTACTTTTACGTACTGGACATAAAAAACATCACTATCATTCCTCACCCAAATAAAGACAATTACATCATGCGTATTGTACAAGGAAAAGACACTTTGCAGCTTGATGTAATGCCAAATTTAAAACGGATGAAAGCCCGTAAAATTCAAAGATGGCACAAAAAGAAATACAAAAAGTACAATAAGAAGCTTCAGGAACGGATATTGTACTGGGAAAAGCTAGACAGTTTGCATTTAAACTATTTCACCTCTTTTGAAAAAAAACTGAGTAAATTCAGAATGAAAATGATAGGTAACCAAACCAATGTAAAAAGAGAAGCGCCTGTTTCTATTGTAGGAAAGCACGAGATAACTATCACCATGGACAAAACAGGTTGGTATCAATTTGGAGAAAACCTAATTGTCAGCAACCTAAAAACTGAACAATTGAAACTTAAAATATCAGGACGTAACCATCATGCAAAATACGTGTTGATTCGAAATCCCAAAAACAACCAAACGTATTGGCAAAATACCAAAAAAGTATCCTTTAGTGCAACAGGACAAAACTACATATACTCTAAGGTAGGAACCAAAATATATGTTGGGAAGTACACCGGACAGCAAACAATCCAATTAAGAAAATTTGACACTAAATGAAAGCCATCCTTTTATCTTTTTTGATGTATTTACTAGTGGGAATCACCACAGAACAGCAATTTGAGAGCAACGAATCAAGTGATGCTTCTACAGCTCTACTGACTTTCGAAAACACAGACCATGAACTTTTAAACAGCACAGTATTTCAGCTCATAAACGAAGAAAGAATCAAACGCAAGCTGGACACTTTACAATTCAATTCATCATTGTATCAATTGGCACGAAAAAAACAGTCAAACCTAGAATTTCGAACTTTTAAAAATGCCATAAAGATTCAAACAAAAATCAATAAAAAGCTGGAGATAAAAGCTAAAAACATAGGATACAAAGGAGTCCTAGTAACCTCTGTTGCCTCTCAACACAATGCACTTGACTACGAAAAAGGGAAGGTTTTTTTTCATGTTAAAAATGACAAAACAAACAAACTAGGGTTATATTACGGAACGAAAAAGGATTTAAAAAACCCAACGATTTTCGTAAATAAAATACCAAATTATACTTACCTCCAATTTGCTACATCCTTACTAAAAAACCTTTCCTCCAAACAAAAAAAGATGCTTTACAGCAAATCTTACACTGACATTGGATTGCAACTAAACTGGTACTACAAGAGTTTACACAAAAGAAAAATCCCTCAAATAAAATTTGTGGCCATTTTGGGTGGGTACGTGACAGCAGGAATGCGATAAAAGCACTAAAGAAGTCGGCTTAAAGCAACTTGAACAGTTAAATCACTCTTCACTTTACCGTTTAACCTAACCTTTAATCAACTTCTTAAACTTAATCCTGGTCGGTCCTGCATCTCCCAGCCTTTTCTTACGGTTCTCTTCGTATTCTGAATAAGTTCCTTCAAATGGATAAATTACCGAATCACCTTCAAAAGCTAAGATATGAGTACAAACCCTATCCAAAAACCACCTGTCGTGAGAAATAATCACAGCACATCCTGCAAAATTCACTAGTGCTTCCTC
>JBLIBC010000224.1:0-4612 GCA_047632015.1 Glaciecola sp. | reverse complement strand
TTGTTCTTTTTGTAGCATATGCAGCGCTATGATCAATTAGTCCTTTTCATTTTTAATCATTCTTTTATATAAATCAAGGTATTTAGATAGCTCCTTAAACAACCGTTTTACATCTTTAGGTTTAGCATTTGGGAAAATTTCATTAACCTGTTTTATACCCAATTCCAATTGTTGTTTAGCCGTCACTTTGTCATTAATAGCATGAGCTTCAGCCATTGTTTTTAAAGTTTGATTCATAATGGCAATAGCGTATAACTTTTGCTCTTCTTGATCGAACAGTAACTCAGTATTAGTTTCTTCGGTCCATTCTAATTTAACCTTTTCTTGGTAAGACACCTCTTTATTAAGTGATAGATCAAAATAGGTATACTTCACAACAAGTGGCTGTGTTTCTATTTCCTTAGACGGATTATCCAATTTAAACTTCAAGAATGAAATTTGGTTTAATCCAGCAGGCACCTTTACCATATTGAGTGTTAAAGACGTTTCGGATTGTCTTTCACTGGGGTACCCATACATGTTTGAGTAAACTAGTTTCTTGTTGTGAAAAATCTCAATTTTAAGATCTCTTGCTAAATAATTAAAGGAGCTTTTAACTTCCTTTAGTAACACCTCAGATAATTTAATACTATCGTCTACAAAATTGAATGTACCATTTCCTTTTTTTGCTATTAAGTTCAATAAATGCTGATTGTAATTCTGACCTAATCCTATGGTTGAAAATTCAATGCCTTTTGCGTTTTGTCCCATTACAAAAGAAGTTACTTGCATAGGAGGAGTTTGTCCATAACCGTCGGTGAGTAAGATGATCCGGTTGGCTTTAAGTTCATCATAATTCTTAATCACTTTTTCAGCACCCAATTCTAATCCATTATAAATGTTTGTTCCTCCACCGGGGGCGTAATTTTTAATAACATTTTCAAAACCGTTTAAGTGCATGTTTGAACCTTCATAAACTGATACCGCTTCATTGTCGAATAAAATCAAGGAAACATTATCCTCATTTGATAAGGAATTTGCTATTTCCCATAATGATCGTTTAAGAGATTCTGCTCTATCTCCAGAATACATTGAACCACTCTTATCAATTACAAAAGCAACATTTAAGGGTAATCTAATTCCTGGACCATAAGTATTCGAACTTGAAAAGCTTAGCTTAAACAAAGCTTCTTGAGTGTTTTGATTGATTTTTCTTCCACTTAGAATACGTAAGACGAATGGTTTGTCTTTTGGTGTTTTAAATTGCTTGGTTAAGAATGAATTAAACTCTTTAACATAAAGGTTGTCAGGGGTTGGGATAAACCTTTCAGGATATTCTAATTTCGGATTAGGTGAATAAACTACGTTCATTTCTCCAATCGTCATTGGAACTGCGTTCATTAAATTAATAGCATCAACATCCTTTTCGTAATTAAAATCTACCAAATAAATCCTGTGAATAGGGAGTAAAAAAAACGCATATCCATTCACGTCAGCTTTAGCCTGATACACTTTGTTGTTTTTCCTTTCTCTCAAATAAACTGTCTCACCCACGCCATTCTTTTTACCTCCTCGAACTTGTACTTTTATAAATGCTCTTTCAGAACTTGGTTGCATACTACTCCCTTCGTATTGATGTATAGTATCATTAATTATTTTTTCGTTTGCTACCGTTGGCGCAAATTCTAGCGACAGCTCTTGTTTGGCATATTCATCTTTAAAGTCACAGTAACTATAGTTCTTAAAATTCTCTACATCAATTTCGTAATTGGATTTATTGGGAACTATAAAATTTACTTTACCATTGGTATTGGTGACCCCTTGGTAGACTATTGAATCCTTAATGTTTACCAATTTCACAGCAAGGTTATTTAAAGCCCCTCCGTTAGGATGAGCTAGTAGAACACTTAAAAAACAATTCCCTTGCTTAAATTCTTGATCATTTGGAATAGTTTGTTTTATAATTTTAAACTTTTCATTGGACCTAAACTTGTCTTGAGTTAAAGCTCTTTTATGAACCTCTAAATCATAAATATATACTATCTCCAAGTCTACAAAAGCATAGTCAACCGCCTTTACCATTAAGCAGTGCTCTATTTTTCCAATGGAAATTTTCCATTCTTTACCACTTACCAAATTAAGGGTTGAAACACCATCAGTATTCGAAACGGTTTCCGTGATACTTAAAGTAGTTGTTTCAATTGCTTTAACTTTTATTCCTTGCAAACTTGAACCAGCTGCATTAACAACCTTAATTGAATAATCTACATTTCCTTGAGAGATGGCATTTAAGGATAAAATACAAAAGACTAAAAGTACAAAGAGGTTTTTCATAAGGAGATTTTTGATTTGTTACTATAGAAGGTAAATTATTCAAAAGGTTACACAAAGTAATGTGATTAATTAGGAAGAGCGGAGTAATAATCAGTTATTCGAGCACTAATTTACCTAGCCCAATCATCTTATTCGGGTTCGTTAGGTCAAATAAATAAGAAATCAAATCATCCAAAATAATGGGGACGGCGTGTGCCTTGAATCACGGAAAACGAGGGGCAGATTGTATCTTTAAAAAACCTCTAACCCATCGTATTCGTAGAATATTTTAGATTAGAGATTTTTTTTAAACATACAATCTGTCCCCATTATATTCAAACTCCGTTACAAGGAGAGTTTGATTCACGGCACACTCTGCTCGTATTTTTCGTCACTAAAAAAAGTGTACATTTGAACAAAAAATCAAACTCATGAAATTTAAAATCCCAATTTTATTGGTTGCCATTGTGATGTTTGGATGTAAACCAGACTTTAATAATGAAGATCTGTTATCCGAAGAAGAATTAAGAGATCAATTACAAAATCAAGTTGATCCTGAAGCTTATGAAACTGTTCCATGCGCTAATGATTTAGAGTTGGATATTGTCAATCTTAATAAGACTGTTAAAGGTAGAACGGAGTTGGATCTTTACAACTTAGATGTTGATGATTATTTTGATAATATCCAAATACTTGGAAATGGATATTATACAGGAGTGTACATGAAATGTAAAATACCTCATCATACTGGGTTCGTTGGTCAAAAGAAGATAAGCCTTACCGGTAATGATTCATCTCAAGATCAAGTTTATTTGTCAATGTACGACTATGGATCTTCCAGTTTAAGTGTAACTTCAAAATACAACGAAGGATATGCGTATGTTGAGTATACTTCGGATTCCATATTCGTTTCAGTATGTTCTGAAGAGTTAGTAAACGAAAGTTCAAGTGCTACTTATTCGAGCATAGTTATTTCAACTTTATTAAAAATAAAAAGACCATGAAACTAATGAAAACTATGGTGCTTATAATAAGTGCCTTTGCCTCCAGTGTTGTTGTGGGACAAGAAATGGATAAAGACAAAGATAAAGTGTACACTTATAACATAACCAAAAATGATCCTTTTGATGGTGCTAATAACTTAAGTTTTGAAATTACTCCACTTACTATCGATGCTAGCGCAGAGGACTTTGTTATGGGATTTAGATTAGGAACGAATGCCAGAATAAGTAAATATGGCATGATTAATTTCACTTATGACTTTGCTTACCTTGATCGAATAGATCAAAAGAGTAGTTCTGAGACTCCCGTAGATCCTGAGGGTCTTCCTATTTCAGGAAGCAGTCCAAGAAAGAAATGGAATCTGGGAGGAACCGTATTTTTTAGTAGGGTGCTAAAAGATGTGGAGGAAAGACTAGTTGTGAAATCTGAATCTGGCGGACCCAACACTACCATTAATTACGTGATCGATGTTCCTTGCAAGAAAGCTGTGCTTTACGGAGTGAATATTAATCTTGGAAGATATGGAGGACAGGTGTCGGGAAACACCGGTGATGGCTTTAAAGGTTACAATATTCTTTATCCAGAGACTATCATCGATGATTTTTCGAATAAAAACTTTTCTAGGTTGACCTATAATTCTTTTAAACTAGGGCTGATGAGGTTACGAATATCACATTTAGAAGCAGAAATTGAAGACTTTGGATCTAGAGAGACCAAGAGATATTCTACTGTTTTTTGTAATATGATTCTTGGCTTCAATCATGACATTGAGGACATGAGGAAGGAAGTGTCTTTAGAAGGTTTCAACTATTATCAACAATTCGTTTTAAGAGACCACAATGATTTCAGACCTATTGGAATGGAACTTGGGTTTGCCGCCGGCGGACTTGCTTCATTTGGTTTTAACGCTTACGGTAAAGTTGGAGTTCGTCCAGGTATAAACATGATTAATGACATGTTCGCCGAAATTGGTTTTGGTATACTCATCAACAAGAAGGTTTGGTAAACACTTCTTATTGGCGAGAAAGTAAGTTCTAACATAAAAAGGGCAGGGCAACCAAAAAGGGGATAGATTGTATGTTTAAAAAAAATCTCTAACCCACCGTATTCGTAGAATACTTTAGATTAGAGATTCATCATCTAAATCTACAATATGAAAACTACTAAAATTAAATTTAACGGAACTGCTTTTGTTGGAATCGATGTTCATAAGAACTCATAGAAGGTATGTCTACTGAGCGAAGGAGGCTTTAAGAAAGAGTTCAGTTGCAATCCTGAAACACAAGTTTTAATATCTTCTTTATTGAAACTATTACCC
>JBLIBC010000223.1:0-4721 GCA_047632015.1 Glaciecola sp. | reverse complement strand
AAAATTCGCTCCGTACCCAAGCTTAATTGAGCGCGATGTGATGTGGAGTAAGCGAATTTGGAGAACTATGGACCTCAAGGAAAAAATGAATCACCCCTTCTACTTCCCTACCGAAAGTCACGGCAGTCTAAATAGCTTATTTTCAGTCATCAGAAAACACATCAAAGCGTCAGAGATCACAGTTTACGACGCAATTGATGATGAATTTACGGTCCCGTTAAACAAAGCAGCCGCTCAAGTTATTGGGGATAAAAGTGAAGTTATTTTTATTGAAGATGATGAGTCTGGAGAACTAGTAGGAACAGAAATACCCGAACCTCTTTATTCAGGTGATGTGAGGAGATTCAGAATAAAAGAAGATTGGTTTTTTGACAAACAACGCTCTATTATGGACGTTCGAATCATTGGAATTTGTCCAGTAATTGAAGTAATGGATGACAATGGCGACTACAAGGGAGAACTACCTATGTATTGGGTTTACTTCCCAGAAATAAGGCCAATTTTAGCCCGTCAAGAAACTGTTAACAGATGGAATGATGCCGAACGAAGAACGTACGATGATTTATTCATTAAAAGATTTTTTAGCAGTTACGTTTACAAAGAATCTAATGTTTGGCACCGAAAAATAACAGACTATAAAGTAGGACTAGGCTCTTTGCTTGAAGCTCAAGACATCCACAACAAGATAGATAACTTTGAGCAAGACTTGTGGCAATACTAATAACTTGAGTTCAATTAAAAAAGTAAAAGTTGTGAATCAATAATCATAATCTCGGTGTATCAACTTGATTAACTCCGCTTGAGATAGCTGAGGTTTAATCACTCCATTTTTAACGTAAGAAACGGAACCTGTCTCTTCAGAAACGACTAAAGCGATACAATCTGACACTTCTGTAATTCCAGTTGCTGCTCGATGCCTCATACCTAAGTGAGCTGGAAAATCTTCTTTTTCCGTAACAGGAAGCACGCAACGAGCGGCAATAATTTTGTCCTTAGCAATGATTACCGCTCCATCATGCAAAGGCGAATTCTTGAAAAAGATACTCTGTAGTATCCTCGCACTTAAATTCGCATCTAATTTATCCCCAGTAGCAACATGAAAGGATAAGTCAGTGTTGTTTGATAAAACAATTAACGCCCCGGTTTTAGTTTTCGCCATGTTAAAACTAGCCTGAATAAGCGCATTGATATTCAATGTTAATTTTGATCCTTTTTTAGTTAATGGAAACCATTTTTGAAACATCCTAACCTGAGGATTATTCAAACTTTTCATCCCCATAAAAATTAAAAATTTTCTGATTTCCTGTTGAAACAATATAATTAACGCAATTCCTCCAACCCCAATAAATTGCTTAATTATAGTTCCCAACATTTTCATCTCCAAGGCATTAACCATCAATCCTACTAGATAAATAACGATGACTCCAACAAATATATTTATAGCAACCGTCCCACGTAACAATCGATAAAGTTGGTACAATAGCACTGAAACTAAAAAGATATCTATAGCATCTTTAAACCGGAAAGGAAAAAATAAATCGAGTAATATTGGAGGAGTCATCAGTGATCTTATTATGTTAAAAGAAATCCCCCTTTAACCTTGCTGAACGTAAATTTTTCATGAATTCGGAAGCGTAAACAAACGCGACTACTTCTTTGTTGTCCGTCTTTAAAATATCCTCCTTAGTACCCTCCCACCATACTACTCCATTGTGAACAAAGGAAATAAAATCGGCTACTTCCAGCACTGAATTCATATCGTGAGAAATAACTACGGTAGTTGTATCAAACTCCTTAGTAATATCCTTAATTAAGGTGTCAATCAATATGGATGTTTGTGGGTCAAGTCCGGAGTTGGGTTCATCACAAAATAAATACTCTGGATTAAGAGCTATAGCTCTTGCTATTGCAACTCTTTTGTTCATCCCTCCACTAATTTCTGATGGAAATAAATGATTGGAATCTTTGATATTTACCCTGTTAAGGCAAAAATCAACTCTTTCCTGCATTTCCTCAGCAGTCATTTCAGTGAACATTTCAATTGGGTATTTCACATTTTCTTCCACAGTCATGGAATCGAAAAGTGCACCACTCTGAAACAACATGCCAATTTCTTTACGAATTTCCTTTTTTGCTTTGTAATTCATTGCAGTAAAATCCCTGTTATTAAACAGTACCTTACCTTCATCTACATCATGTAAACCTACCAAAGCTTTAAGTAGCACAGATTTACCCGTACCACTTTTCCCTATGATCATGTTCACCTTTCCTTTGTGCAGCTTCACATCTACACCTGACAACACTTGGTTGTCGCCAAAAGATTTTTTTATACCTATTCCTTCTATCACTATCCTGGAGTTAACATCAATTGAGTTAATATTACGTCAAATAACAATATAGCTATACAGCTGTATACCACAGCTTTGGTACTTGATGCTCCTACCTCCTTAGCTCCTCCTCTCGTATTGTACCCATGATATGATGCAATTGTTGTAATCAAAAAGGCAAAAAACACCGACTTTACCAAGGCGTAAGTAACATAAAATGAATTGTAGTCAAATTGAATTCCGTAAATGTAATTTTCAACGGTAACCAATCCTGTTAATACAGTCGCTACATAACCTCCTGAAATACCTAGAAATATAGATAAAATTACTAAAAACGGGAAAAAGAACATAGCAGCTACGACCTTAGGTAGAATCAAATAATTTGGAGGATTAACTCCCATTATTTCCATAGCGTTTATTTGTTCGGTTACTTTCATGGTTCCTAATTGACCAGCAATGGAACTCCCTACTTTTCCGGCAAGCACCATGCAAATAATAGTTGGTGAGAACTCTAATATCATAGAGTCTCTTGCTGCAACACCTTCCGCATAAGCAGGAACCCAGGGAGAGCTAAAATTATTTGCCGCTTGAATTAACATTACCGCTCCCATAAAAATTGAAAGTATGGATACGATAGAAATAGAACCTAACCCTATTAGTTCAAGCTCTTCGAGCACTCTCCTAAAGAAAATCTTATACCGTTCGGGCTTACTGAACGCCCTGAGCATAAGTATAGAGTAACCTCCTAAATGAGTAAATAATTGCATAGCTAATCCTGAAAATCAAATTTATCAAAAAAAAACAAGACCAAGTAAAGGATGTTAACTGTTTACGTACTTCAACCACCAATGTTGAAATACTACTAGCGCCCATACATTTGCTGTAGCGTCATTTGGATTACTTGAGTGTAAGGCATCTTTTAATAACTTAACACTTGAATAATTGAAAATACCTTGATCCTCAATCAGCTCTTCACTTAAATACTTGTTGTCAATCACGTCCCACAACTCACCTTTAAACCACTTTAACAAAGGCACTTCAAAACCATGCTTTGGCCTGTGGTAGAGGTCCTCCGGTAAATATGACCTAAAAGCATCTTGTAACAACATTTTCTTTTTCCCTTTTTGGATCTTGTATTCACTTGGCAAGCTAAATACATAGTCCACTAATTTATCATCCAAGAAAGGAACCCTCACTTCCAGGCTATTTGCCATGCTGTACATATCCACTTTTGTTAGCATGTCACTTGGCAACACCCAAGTCATGTCTTTTTTAAGGAAATCGTTGAAATCCGAAGAGCCAGCAATGTCCTTCATTAAATCCTTTTTGTTTTGTTTATATAACCCCGATGGATTTTTAAGTAACGCCGCAGTGTTGTTGTCAGTCATTAGTCCAGCCCAATCCCAATAGCGTTCATCAGAACTTAAATTCATTCCTTTAGCATACTTATCCAATTGGCGGGTTAAATTTCCAACTTTTGAATTCCTTGATTTAGGAAGTACATCCCATAGACCAGCACCAGATTTGATCAATTTATTTTTAATTCCACCTTGCCTAGCCATGAACTCAGCCATGTGTTTGTTATATCCTGAAAACAGTTCATCTGCCCCATCCCCAGATAAAGCCACTGTTAAATCCTGGCGCGTTTTTTTACATAAAACATTTACTGCTAGAGCGGAAGAGTCAGCAAAAGGTTCACAGCAGTAATCAAGAAAACTTTCTAACTCGTCCAACAAATCATTGTTGGCTAAAGAAAATACGGTGTGGTTAGTTTTGTATTTTTTAGCGACTAATTCCGCATAACTTGTCTCGTCAAACAACGGTTCGTCTTTAAAACCAACTGAATAAGTATTTAACTTGGGAGTCATCTCCGAGGCCAATGCGGTAATAATGGAAGAATCAATTCCTCCACTTAAAAATGCTCCCAAAGGCACGTCTGAAACCATGCGATTTTCAATACTTTCCTTTAACAGTTGACGTACTTTTTCCTGTGCTTGCTCATAGGTGTCTTCACAATACTCCCCCGCTTTATATGCTATTTCATAGTAAGATTTCTCTTCTGTGAACTCATTACCATCATGAATAGCATAAGTTCCTACTGCAAGTTTCCTTGCATTTTCCAACATTCCAAATGGCTGCGGAACGTAGTTAAATTTTAAATATAGTTGTAGTGATAATGGATCAATTTTTTTAATGGTTTCAAAAGCAAATATCGCCTTCATTTCGGAGGCAAAAACAAGTTTATCATCATCTTGATAAATATGCAGCGGCTTAATACCAAAACGATCACGAGCCAATAAATAGTAGCCGGTCACCTTGTCATAAAAACAAAAGGAAAAGAACCCATCTAAGTCTTGAATACCATTCGCTCCTTTTTCTGTGAGCCAATGCAGT
>JBLIBC010000222.1:0-4733 GCA_047632015.1 Glaciecola sp. | reverse complement strand
AAGAGTATCCTCTGCGTACACCTTAGAGCCCATAGCCTTAAAACCATCACTCCCAACAAAATAAACCGCAGTGTCGCTTTTTTCAGTAGCTTGACAAGCTTGTTTTAACACATTAATTTGAGTTGAAGAAACACCTGAAACACAACCGGAAGTAATATGACAAGTATACATTCCATACAAAGAATTATCCATTGATTTAATTACCAAAGTATCCGTGCTTACTCCTGAAACATTTGAACTTGCAATAACTTTAATCCCATCTTTCCGCCATTCGTAAGTTAAATTGGATTCACTTACTGTAACAAACAACTTAACAATATTTCCAAGTGCCACAATTGTGTCAGCACTTTGATTCACGAAAGTCACACCGTTTACACTGTATAAAAAGGGCTCTATTTTAAACCAAGCATTAATAGAAGCGTCAACTGTATTATCGAAAACAGTCTTTTTAACACCCGTCAGGTTTGAAGCGCCGAGGTAATTGTTAACAGCATCAATCTCCCCTAAATTTTCCGTTCCCGATGCAAAAGTGTGTAAAGAGTAACCTGAATGATTAAAAATTGAATTACAATGTATTTTAGCCAAAGCCGGTTTTCCTCGTAATTGAATTCCTAAAGCTCCATTTTTAATTACGTTTCCCTCAATAGTAATCGTGCTATTGTCACTTACTATTCCATAACTACAAGAATCTAATTCACTGTTGGTTACCGATCCAGTACCATTATCGTATCGGACTCCTTCAGCAAAATCAATAAAAAAACAGTGATCAATGTTGGTGTTCGAGTAATTTGTAAAAACTCCATGACCACTTGTGGAATGTTTAAACGAGGAATTACTAATTGTGATGGTATTAAAAAAATTTGGTGTTTGATTAGTTGCACACATGATTCCTTCTTTGTTGTTATCGAACAAGGACGAATCAATAATTAAGGTGTTGTTGGAGGTTTGTAAATACATTCCCAAATCGTTGTCGGTTACGCTGCAACTTTTCAAAGTTAAAGTCGCATTATTCAACCTGATTCCAACCCCAATATTTTGAATTGCACAGTACTTTAATTCAGTAGGAGAAGTAGTGTTTTCAAAAGACAAACTTTGCCAGTCCTTGTTGCTTGAAGGAATCAAGTTCGATTTAAACGTAATTGAATCAGTTTCCGTACCCAAAGTAATGATTTTGCCATTAGATAAAACAGCAATTTTGTACCAACCATCTACTTTTATTTCCACGCCGCCTTCAATGGTTAAATCGGAAATAACATCTATGTTGTTTTTAATAATATAAGGCGAGGCGCTTTTTGTCCAAACCGTTGGAGAAACAATGTTATTAGTAACATCTGTTTGGGAAATTCCCAACACCGGTAATAAAACACATAAAAAGTACAATAATTGCTTTTTCATAATAGGCGGAATTTACAACTTAAAAATATTCGTTTTATCCTTAAAAAACAAAGAGCTACTAAAGTAAAAGGCCTCAGATCAATAAATTAGTGACTTGCATCTCCTGATCCAGTTGGTATTCTGATGTCTTCCACGATGTCTTGAACCTCTTTTGGTGGTGCTGGAAAAAACATGTTTACCACAAAAGCAACTAGGAAGTTGACAAACATGGCAATCCCACCGAATCCTTCAGGAGAAACACCAAACCACCAAGAGGATTTTAATCCTGCGACTGCTTCTTTACCTCCGTCAAACACTCCAAATTTAAATTTGAGGATGTAAAAACACATGAGTAATATTCCTATGATCATTCCTGAAACAGCCCCTTCTCTGCTCATTTTTTTATGAAATATCCCCAGAACAAGTGCTGGAAAAAATGATGATGCTGCCAAGCCAAAAGCCAAAGCAACGACCGCGGCGACAAAACCCGGTGGATTGATTCCAAAATATCCTGCGACACAAACCGCCACAACTGCAGACCCTCTTGCTAGTAGCAATTCTGATTTATCCGAAATGTTCGGGTTGATAATTTTTTTAACCAAATCATGTGAAACAGAAGCTGATATAACTAACAGTAAGCCTGCTGCTGTAGAAAGCGCTGCCGCTAATCCTCCTGCTGCCACCAAAGCAATAACCCAGTTTGGTAACTTGGCAATTTCGGGGTTGGCTAACACTATGATGTCCCTGTCAATGTGTAATTCGTTGGCAGATTCAGCCAACTTGTTAGTCAACAAAATTTCACCATGCTTTCCTTTAAGAACCTCATCGTTGCCGTCCATTACCTGCACAAGTTTACCGTCGATTAAAAATACAGCCTGTCCAGGTCCATACTGTATTTTTCCGTCGTCATTCTTGTCCACCCAACCAATCAAAGCTGATTTTTCCCATTTCTGAAACCATTCAGGCATGCTGCTGTATGTTTGCCCTTTCACTGTTTCAATTAAGTTAGTCCTAGCAAACATTGATATTGCTGGTGCTGTGGTATATAAAATAGCGATAAACAACAAAGCTAACCCTGCACTTTTCCGCGCATCTTTTACTTTTTTTACCGTAAAAAACCTGACTATTACATGTGGTAAACCTGCTGTCCCAGCCATCAAAGCAAGGGTAATCATGAATACATCAAACTTCCCTTTTGTTCCTGAGGTATATTCAGCAAAGCCCAATTCGGTGGACAAACCATTCAGCTTATCAATTAAATACACATCACTGTCCACTAAGGTTGAAGCCATTCCTAGCTGAGGAACAGGATTCCCTGTCATTTGAATGGAAATGAAAATTGCTGGCACCATGAATGCAAAAATCAACACGCAATATTGAGCAACCTGTGTGTACGTAATTCCTTTCATTCCACCTAGTACAGCATAAAACAGTACGATTACCATTCCTATGATTACACCCGTGTTAATATCCACTTCTAAAAACCTTGAAAACACCACTCCTACTCCACGCATTTGTCCTGCTATGTATGTAAAGGAAACCATGAGCGCGCAAATTACTGCTACTAAACGTGCAGTATTAGAATAATACCTGTCACCAATAAAATCGGATACAGTGAACTTTCCGAACTTTCGCAAATAAGGAGCTAATAACAACGCAAGCAGCACATATCCTCCTGTCCATCCCAAAAGATACACAGCTCCATCATATCCCATAAAAGATATTAATCCTGCCATTGAAATGTAGGATGCTGCTGACATCCAATCCGCAGCGGTTGCCATTCCATTGGCCAATGGAGATACTCCTCCTCCTGCTACGTAAAACTCTTTGGTGGATCCTGCTCGCGACCAAATGGCTATGCTAATGTAAACAGCAAAGGTAATTCCTACTATGATGTACGTCCAATATTGTACTGACATGTCTAAAGTTTTTTGAGTATTTTTTGTTTTAAGCTTTGTTGTGTCACTGAATTAATCTGGTTCGTCAAACCCGTACTTTTTATCCAGTCTGTTCATCAGCCAAATGTACACGAAAATTAAAATCACGAATCCGTAAATACCTCCTTGTTGAGCAAACCAAAATCCAACTGGTAAGCCACCAATTTTAAACGCATTTAGTTCGTCCACAAAAATTATCCCCGCGCCAAAGGAAACGGCAAACCAAAATACAAGCAGTAAAATCAAGTACTTTATGTTCTCTTTCCAGTAGGCTTTAGCCTTGTTTTCTTTTGACATATTTTTTAAGTTATTAGTACCTAGCGTATAGCAATTACGATTACTAAAAAGTTTATGTTTGTGAAAGTAAATGCTTAAATCTACAACTCAAAAAGTTTGCAAAACTTTTACTAATTCTAACAGCTATTCTACATGACTTTTCGTTCCCTTATTGCCCTACTATTACTGATTTCTTTTACCTCTTGTTTTCACTGGAAAAAGATTCAAGAACAAAAACCAGCAAAGTCCATTGACCATAATACTGGGGTACTTGCGCCCAACTACAAGGAAGTTTCGGGAGATCCTTTAAAAGTGAGAGAATACACTTTGGATAATGGATTGAAAATATTCATATCCCCAAACAAGTCCGAACCAAGGATTCAAACTTTGGTTTTAGTTAAAGCAGGAAGTGTACATGATCCGGCTGATGCCACTGGACTAGCACATTATTTAGAGCACATGTTGTTCAAGGGAAACCACAAAATGGGAACGGTAAATTTTGAAAAAGAGAAAGTAGAACTTGACAAAATAAAAGATTTATTTGAAAACTTGAAAGCAAGTTCTGACACTGTTGAGCGCGGAGATATTTACCACAAAATTGACAGTATTTCAGGAGTTGCAGCGCAATATGCCTGTCCCAATGAAATTACTCAAATGTTCAGTAAAATTGGTGCAAAGGGCACCAATGCTTATACGTCCAAAGAATTTACGGGATACATCAATAACATCCCTTCTAATCAGTTAGATAACTGGCTTCACATTGAATCGGCAAGGTATACCAATCCTGTGCTGCGTTTATTTCACACCGAACTTGAAGCCGTGTACGAGGAAAAAAACATCACTTTGGACAAGGCCGACCGGAGAATGAACGAAATATTTTACGAGGCAATATATCCTAATCACAATTACGGACAGCAAACAACCATTGGGACTGTGGAACATTTGAAAAGCCCTTCCATGGTTGCCATTGAAAAATTTTTCAACACGTATTATGTTCCAAACAACATGGCTGTATTTTTAGCTGGTGATGTAAATCCAGACAGTGCTGTGGCAATGATTAAAAGTCATTTTGGTGAGTTTAAATCCAAAGAGATTCCACCTTATTTATTTGACAACAACCATTACTTTGACAAAGTGCAGGTTAAG
>JBLIBC010000221.1:0-4785 GCA_047632015.1 Glaciecola sp. | reverse complement strand
GAGCCAATAGAAAACATTCACAATTTTACGTACAAGGTTGAAAATGATTCTGTTTTATACATGAAAGATAATGAGGGGGATGCGTACCGAAAGTGGGCTATAATTCAAAAATACAGCGAAAATTATGACTACTTAAAATTATTGATCATCGAGGAAGGTAAAGACAAAGTGTATTTTAACCTGAGTAAGGTAACGGAATAATGGCTTAGCTTGGTAGTGAGGTAGTCATTTGAAAATGACTTTATCCTTCGTTGTTTTTACACTATTGTACTTCTTTTTATACCTCCTGTACCTCCAAAATAAATACAGTGTTATTACGGGGTGGATAATGACAAATAACCAGATGTTAAACTCTTTGTAAGTTATTCCTAAGAATTCGGCTCCAACTATCATTATTTGTACGCAGATATCGAATAAGACGTGCATCATAAGTTGTTATTTAATAAGATAACGTGAATGTGGATGTAATGTAACATCAGGGTGCAGTATGAACGAACGTTGTTGTTATTCTTTGTTTTAATAGTGGAGTAAGTGAATTGACGTCACTTTTATCCTCGAAAGGTATGTTTCGAGCTTAATTCTCCAAGGGTTTAAATGTCTTAACCTCTTTCGAAATTCTATTCCAGTAAACACCGTTGTTTCTATTTTTAGCCTTTTCGATATTTAATTCAAACCCTCCTTTAAAGATTACATTTTATACAGAAAAAGGTCATTTTATTTGACTTTTTTTTAAAAATTCTGACCCCACACTGATGAGATAATTATTTCACGAAATTCACCACTATGCCGCTCGTTAAAAAATAATCGACGGATTTCAAAACATCTGGTTGGGAACTGTCATATCGATAAACGTAATTAATATTTAAGCTCAACACTTTATTAATTTGAATTCCAATGTCCAGCTCATTTAACATCCTAAAATCAGAAAACCTATCCACCATAGGTTGATAATAAACTGTATTAACAAAAGACAGTCGCTCAGTAACTTCATATTTAAACACCAAAAACGTAGACAACCTGGTAACGTTGGTTCTTAATTTATTATGATAGCCTGATACATCACCTACCGCGTTTGCGTCCAAATTCTCCAACTCTTGAAAGGCACCAATTGAATAATCAAGTAATACATCATTAGAGTCGTTGTGGAAAAATTTAAATCTTAACCCAGTACCGTATATAAACCGGTTATTTAGCAAGAGGTTTTTTGAAGTTTGAAACTGTGTAACTCCAAATAGATCAATTTGTTTGTGCAATGATTGAGAGATCCGAACTTGTCCAAAATGATCACTAAGGATCACTTTGTTTTCACCTTTTAACAAATCATACCCCGCATGAGCTTTCAAGGCCGTTTTACTGGAAAACCGTTGGATAAAACTTGCTATACCAAACAACTCAAAAACGTTAGTATTACCTCCTTGGATATCAATCCCTGGCTGCAAAATCAAAGTAGTTTTTGCAGTATCATTTGAATATAGAGATTCTGTATTTACAATTGACTGACCTTGGATTCCAAGGGGTATAAACAGTCCTATTATCAATAAACTATATACTCGAATTGGTCTCATTGTTATATAATTGAAGAAAATTTACAATTTCCACTTATGCCAGTCCGTTCCTATAAAAGGGCTTGTCATTACCTGAGGTAATTTGAGTTTTGTCGTTTATTTTGAGTGAACTTAAAGTAACATTTTTCTTTAAATAGGAATATAAATTCTTGGTAATTCACATTGCCTTTTGACAATTGCAGTTGTTTAAACAGCAACGCACTAACTCCTTTCATCTATTCTTCTTTGAGCACTAAGATACTTTTATTCAATGATAAGATTAACCAATTAGCTAGTTAATCTTATCGTTATTAGAGGTCTCCATTTTTTCGTTCAACCCTTTATACAGGTCACATTCGATAAGAACCTCAAGACTGTCAATGCTCACGATATACTTATCATAAGGCTTTGCTATTTTTTCATGTGGAACCAAATAGGCATATGCTTTCGAACTATCCCCCAACAAAATTGCTTTGTAATAATACTTAGGTACTCCTACTTTGTTATTTCCAATGAACTGATCTATACCGTGGAGTACCGGCCCTGTATAAACAATTATTGAATCTTGTGTTTTAAGTAAACTCCTGACCTCGGATTCGATGCCTTTCCAACCTTGCCTGTTAAATTCAGGAAGTTGTGGGCTCATGTTACTCATTAAAAATGATTGATCCATGTCCAATTTTGTTCCTTTTGAAACAGCAGCAGGTTTTAAATGCCCTCTGTCGTATCCTGACTTTCGGTAATCAGATAAACTTGCGGACGCCTGCTTAATTTCCTTATCTGCTTTGAAGTTATTTTTACGTTTAAAACTGCCATGAACGTCCTCTTTGTTTATGGTGTACTTCACGTAAACGGGCTGCTCGTACTTTTCAGAATAAAGCATTTGGTAGTCGTTTCGATGATATAATAAATGGGTAATGTGCTCCTTGTCATCAGGAATGAATCCCGACAACGAAATAATTACAGTAAACAAAAAAGCATATTTCATCCTTCAACAGCATTAGTTGAAGTCAAAAGCAAACGTTAGGTTATTTAACTATACGAAAATCCCAATTTTAAGTTACAGAATGCGTAAAAACTTGTACCCAACTAAAATGTTAAATGAGCGAAATTATCATGCGTTATTTGGTAGGTGATTAGTTTATTTATGCTGCTAAGCACTTCGCAAATCCAATATTCAATCCCTATATAAATGGTAATAATTCTAAAAAAAACTGTACTTTTCAAGTATGAAAAGGGTTGCATCAATTTTAGTAATTTCTATGTTGGGTTTTACGTCTTGTGAATATGATCGGGAAGACGAAAAAAAAGCAGAGGAAGAAATTGAATTGACAGAAGAAACTCCAGTGGAAATTTCCTACCTAGTTGACATCAGACCTATCATTGAAACGTCTTGCAAAACACAACTGGGACCAGGTTCAGGATGTCATGATTCTTGGATAGATGATTACCAAGCAATTAAAAACTCATTGAACAGTGGCTCATGGCAAACAGTGGTGTTGGACACTAGAAGAATGCCTATCAGTCCAAATGATTTTGGAATTGACTCGTTATCCGAAGCTGAGATTAAAATCATGACGGCTTGGATTGAGGAAGGATACAACGAAAATTAATACAACTAGTTTTTATGTAGTAGAAACGATCAGTATTTATCCTAAAAGCATGGTCAATATCAATCCTTCCGTAATTACAATTACCTACTTAAATACTATATTTGACCTGCAATGCAACAATTTAAAGTAAGTCCCGTGGACAATAAAACGTTGACGGATTTTAGAGTACAGGTTAATGGAGATTAATAAAGAATATATTTTTCTGGGAAGTGGACCAATTTGCTTGATCAAGGCAATGCTTTTATTAAAAAGTGAATCCACCACAAAAATTACTTTCATTGATTCCGCAAGTCAAGGTGGTGGAGCTTGGTATTCGGACGTAAGTCCGGAAGGAAGTGAAATAGAAACGGGTTGTCATATTTGGAGTTACTGTCCTATAACCTATCAGTTCATTGAAGAGGAAATTGGAGTCCCTTTGTTTGACATGACTCCTGCTCCAGTATTTAATAGAGGAAGAATAAACATTTCTTATGGACTAAAAGGAACTTTAGATTCTTATAAGTTCATTCTTACCAACTTGTTGAAGTTGAAATTTGATGTGCTTAAAAACATCCGCAACCTCCCTAATATTCATTTTAGACTATTTGGAAAGCGAAATAAGTATCCAAAAAATGGGTCGCCGGAGTTCATTGAAAAATTACTGAAAAAATTAGAAAAAGATAAAAGGGTTTCATTTGTATTTGATACCGATGCTAAAGTGATTGACATTGGTAGCAATACTACCGTGAAATGCAGCGATAAATTAATTGAATGTGATAAGGTTTTTCTAACATCCACTAGTGCATTGGAAGAGTTAAATTTTTATGATAAAAAAATTGAAGTAGCAAAAGAGATTAGGAGTGTAAATTACATTCATTACTTAGTTCAGTTAAGCTTCCCAGCAGTTAGAAAGACAAGTTACATCCGGTTAACGAGTGATGAAATAATTCATCGAATTACTGATGTATCTTATCAGTCAAATTCAGGGGAAAATTTAATTTTAATTGGGGTAAAAGAAGCTGCTACAGGTTTATATTCCCAGGATGAAATAATGGCTCACGTACAAAGTAATTTGCTAAGTCAAAAGATAATTAACGAGAATTCAAAGGTGACTTTTGCCAAAGATTATTGTTTCCCTACGCATTACAGTAATGAAAAGGTAAGAGCTGCCATTAATGAGCTTGAGAATAATAAAATTGAACTATTACATTCTACCGACCTGATGTACGGAATTCAAGCTTTACTGCAGGATTCGTAGGCTGCTGATTGAATTACTGGCGCGATTACTTAGTTGCAACCCCAAAAAGAATGTATCTCCACTTTCTTGGTGTAATCTTCGAAAGTACACGGTCAAACACAGAAAGTATTTCCCTTTGCTTTTCCGATCTACCAAGCAGGGCTACCACCCCATAAGAGGTTGTTACACAGTTTTTATACTGAGCAGTCCACTGTTTCATTTCATCGTCAGTTATGTACTTCCAAGCATCTCCCCATTTCACATATTTTTTTCTCAAAAATTGATGGACCTTACTTCCTGTTAAATTCTCAGCAAATAACAGTTGTCCTCCTGGTTTGAGTACTTTATGAATTTGAGCTATGCCTGTTTTTTGATCGGTTGAATTATGTAGTGCTCCTAAAACAGATTTGAA
>JBLIBC010000220.1:0-4802 GCA_047632015.1 Glaciecola sp. | reverse complement strand
ACATAAAAGTCCTTTCCATGGATTCTCGGTAGAATTTGCAGAGCACCGCTTGTATAACACAGGTGAGTCTACTAAAAACATTGACTGGAAACTGTACGCTAGAACCAACAAACTTTACACAAAAAAGTTCGAGGAAGAAACCAATTTAAGGTGTCAAATACTTATCGACACTTCTGCCTCTATGGCTCTCCCGGCTTCCAATAACGAAAACATTGATAACTTAAATAAAATTGGGTTTTCAATATATGCTGCTGCTGCTTTGATGTTTTTAATGAGAAAGCAACGCGATGCCATTGGTATTAAGTTATTTGACGAAACCCTCAGGTTTGAATCCGAAATCAAAAACAACAAAAATCATGTCAGTTGGTTAATTGATCAACTGGAAAAAGAATTACACAAAAAGGAATACAGCAAGAGCACCATGTTGATTGACGCCATAAACACAATGGCCAGTAAGTCACACAAAAGGGCGCTAACGATAGTTTTTTCAGATTTTATCCAACAAGACGAAGACATGCAACAACTTGTAAACAGTCTTCAGCGCTTAAAGCATTTACAACACGAGGTAATTGTGTTTAATGTAATGGATAAAAAACATGAGCTTGATTTTGAATACATCAATAGGCCTACAAAATTTGTGGACGCCGAAACTGGCGAACAAATTAAATTGAATCCTGAGGAAATAAAATCGGAATTCGTTGAACGTCAAAAAAAGCGTTTATCCAACTTTAAGCTAAGCATGAGAAATCACAGGATTGATTACTTGGAGTGTGATATCAACGAAGGTTTTGAAAAAACACTTATTAGCTACCTTGCTAAACGCAAAAACATGTAACCTCATTAACTCTCCCGCGTTATTATTACGTTACTAACAAGCTAACGTTTATCAATTCCAATAAAAGTCAATTTAAACCATACAGATAAAAACTACTTTTACTTGTAATATATGTTCGCAATCATCCGTAAAGAAATAAGTTACTTTTTTAGCTCACTCGTGGGTATTGTGGTACTGATGACTTTTTTATTGGTTAACACCCTGTTTTTATGGACAGTACCAATTAATGACTACTTGAACATCTTCACCTCGGGTTACGCATCCTTAGAGCCTTTCTTTACTCTTGCTCCTTGGATGTACTTAATCTTAATCCCTGCGCTTACCATGCATTCCTTAACCGAGGAAAAGTCATCAGGGACTTTGGAGCTCATCATTACAAAACCGGTAAGTAATAAAAGTTTAGTGTCAGCTAAGTTTTTTGCCAGCTTTATCATTTTAGTCTTGACCCTCATCCCTACTTTGTTATATGTAGGTAGCGTTCACTTTTTGGCTTTCCCACAAGGTAACATCGACACTGGTGCAATACTTGGGTCATACTTAGGATTGTTGTTACTAGGAAGTGGATTTATTGCTATTGGCATATTCTCTTCCTCGCTATCTAACAGTCAGATAGTGTCCCTTATGTTAAGTATTGTATTATGTGTTTTCTTTTATCTTGGGTTCGACTGGATCGCTTCATTTGGAACGGAGCACACCACGGCATTTATCATTAAACAATTCGGAATACAAGAACATTACAATTCAATTAGCCGAGGTTTGTTGGATACCAGAGACCTTGTCTATTACCTAGTTCTTATCGTGTTCTTTTTAGCGTTAAGTGAACTTAAACTATCATCCCGCAAGTGGTAAAATGAGTGATTCAACTGACATACAACCTAATAATAGCACTAAAAGCAAAGTGAAATTCCAAGGATTAGTTTCATTTTTAAGCAAAACACTTGTACTAAGTGTTGTAGCTATTGCTTCCTATTTTTACTTTTTTAAAGTTGATTTAACAGAGGACAAACGATATACATTGTCCGACGAAACCATCGAATTGCTCCAATCCATGGATGATGTGGCAGAATTCAAGATATATCTTGAAGGAGAAACATTACCAGTTGGATTTGTAAAATTGCGTAATGCAATTAATGAAACACTGGATGAGTTTTCGGAACATGCTAATGGAAATATTGAATTTGAATTCATTGACATTAAGGATATAAGTACGGAGAAAAAGCAGGAAAGAGAAATCATACGTCTTTCTCGGTTAGGTATACCCTATCTTCCTAACGAACAAAAAAAGACTCCTGGAAACGAAGATGGTTCATATGTGATACCTGGTGCTGAAGTATTTTATAACGGTCGTTCTGGTGGGGTGAATTTACTAGTTACAAGCAAATCTAGTTACGAGCAAAACTTTAACGAATCCATTGAATCCTTAGAGTATCAATTGTCAAACGCCATAAGGAAACTGCAACGAGAGCGCCCAAAAAACATTGGATTTCTTCAACTACATGGAGAGTCAGGACAATATGAACTTGAAGATTTTGCCAAGTCCTTATCGGAGTATTACAACATTGGACCTATATTCTTACAAAACGAAAAAGGTTTATACGATTTAAACTCCCTTAATTTAATTGACATCCTTGTTATCGCTGGACCAAAGTCACAATTCAATGAGTTAGAACTGGTTATCATAGATCAGTTTGTGATGAAAGGCGGGAAACTATTGTGCATCCTTGATGGTATTTATGCTGAACTTGACAGTTTGCGAACAACTCGTCAATTTTTCCCAGCCATGCCATACAACAGTGGTCTTGAAAAATTACTTTACAAGTATGGCGTCCGTGTTAACAATGACCTAGTTGAGGATCAACAATGTACTAGAATACCAATTCAAAGTGGACCAGAAGGAAGTAAACCACAATTGTCCTCATGGGTGTATTTCCCTTTAATATTCAGTGAAAATACGCACATCATCAATAAGAACTTGGATCCTGTAAAAATGGAATTTGCAAGCACCTTAGACAGCATTACCACTCCAGGAATTACCCATACTGCCCTATTGAACACTTCAGGGCTAAACAGATATGTGAAAACTCCAACAAGTATAGGGCTTGAAGACGCTTTTTCTGGAGCAAGTGAAAAAAAGCTACACGATGGGAAAAAATGCGTTGCATTTTTAACCGAAGGAAAATACACCTCTTATTACAAAAACCGGATTTTACCTAAAGAATTCTCCTCGCACAAAAAGTTTTTGGATGAAAGCCCAGTAAATAAAATGATCATTATTTCATCTGGTTCCTTTGCCAACAGTTTTGTGCTGTCGGATAACAAAACACTCCCTTTAGGCGCTGACAGGTATTCATCAGCATTTTATGACAACAAGAAATTTTTGTTAAATGTGATCAACTATTTAAGTGACGATAAAGCACTTATAACGATTCGTTCCAAAAAAATAGAAATGAGATTACTTGATAAAAAGAAAGTGAAAACTTATAAATCGACCATCAAATGGTTGAACTTACTAGTACCACCAGGGATAATTTTACTAATTTCCCTTTTGTTCTTCTTTATACGGAAAGGAAGATACTCTTAGGATACTCCAGTCTTGATTCTCAAACATTCATCTTGCACTATGCTCTCTTTAAAAAGGGCATTGTATCATTAAAATAGGTGCAAAAAAATCAATTCTTCACAGAAAAATTATAAAAAAATAATATTCCGTTAACTGTTATAGTTTAATGTGTCAAAACACACAAAAAGGTTAATTGATTCCCCGCTGTTCTAGCTAAAAAGTGTTTTATTAAAAAATGCAACCAAAACTCTCTTGTACTTTTGCCGTTGGAGGGTCAGTGTCTTGCCCTCCAGCGGCATGTAATCGTAACTTGCCTGAATGCGGTAGTTCTAGATTACACTTCGTTAAATCAAGAACTACAAAACATAGCCACTACAACGTAGGTTATCCAGTATAATGGAATCTTTAGGTAGGATAGCGGGGAATCAATAAAAGTTAACTAATTCCCCATTATAAACATGGACACAACTAATTTAAAATGAAAGCTTACAGTCAAAAAATCAATATTACTGTTGCTAATATTTACTGTAATATTTGCAACAAATTGTAAAAAGAACCAGATACAACTGAATTAATGGCCCATCTGGACACTAAAGACAAAGAGAACATCCATAAATCTTCAAATGCTGCTTAGTTTTTAAAATCATCGATAAACTTAAATACTTTTTCAAAGTACTCTTCCCCTCCTTTATTCCAAACAGAGACGTGGCTAGCGTCTTTGATATCAACAAACTCCTTTTGTTTTGAAGCCAAAGCTTTAAAGTTTGCTTCTCCGTACTTGATGTTGATTTTCCTATCCTTGTCCCCATGCGCCATAAAAACAGGCTGAGTGATGCGCTTACAAGCGTCCAATGGAGACGCTTGACTTGGATCAAAGCCGCCCAAGTCTCCTGACCTGTGCACCATGTAGTTGCTTAAAGGTTTAATTGAAAAACCCATGAAATACTCCAAGTAATCATGAGCAATGCTTTCAAAGTTTGAGAATGTACTTTCAATGACCCCAAATTTAATTCTTGAGTCAATAGACATTGCTTGAAGAGCCACTGCTCCACCTAATGACTGACCCCAGACACCTACCGTTCCTATTAAGACAACTTTCCCTTGTTCCAACATCTGCAGCTTATCAACCAACAAGCTTATGTCTTCCTTTTCCTTGACTCCAAACGTGCAATATTGTCCTTCACTCTGTCCATGAGCCCTTAAGTCCATTAAAACAGCATTATATCCTCTTTCGGCTAGCAATTTACTTAAACCAATGAAGTGTTCCTTCCTACCTCGTATTCCATGGACAAGTATGATGGTTCCTTTTACTGAATCAGTATGGCTCTCACTTAGGTATCCTGTCAATAGTAAACTGTCATTTGAATAATACTCAATAGGTCTTCCTTTAAGTTGACTTCCTATTTC
>JBLIBC010000219.1:0-4851 GCA_047632015.1 Glaciecola sp. | reverse complement strand
GGATAGTGTTTCTTCAATTGTTAGAGAAGTTTTCTCGGATCCTTATCTAGAACACAAAAACTTTGAAATAGCACCAAATACAGTAAGAGAAATAACAATTAAGAGGAATGAGCCTCTGGGTATATCTCGTAAAGTATCAATCTTCTCGTTTTTCCCACACATGCATAACTATGGAACTCAAATTGAAGCATGGGCAAAAACTCCTAGCGGTGAAACTATTCCTTTAGGAAAAATTAGTGAATATGATTTTGACTGGCAAGGTTATTATGTTTACAGAAAACTAAAAATAGTACCAAAAGGATCAGAAATTTTTGGAAAGGCTGTGTATAATAATACCACTAATGATACAATTCATGAAGGCCCTGCTACCACAGACGAAATGTTTGTCATCTATGCTCAGTATTTAAACTATCAAGACGGAGATGAAGACATCGATTTGAATGCAATCCTTGACTCTGCAGGAGCAAACACAGTTACTTCAGTGAATGTGCCTAAACTGAATATTTCACCCAACCCTGTTAGTGCGGGACAAGCATTGAGTATCACAGTTCCTGGTGCTGAATCCTATAAGCTCAGCATTTTGGATATTCATGGAGGAATTGTAGTCAACGAAACAGTAACTGTTGCCAATGGACAATATCAAATTAATAATAATTTATCCCCAGGCGTTTACTTAGTTACTCTGAAGGGTGATAATAATCAATATGTAAGTAAGTTGGTTGTTCAATAAGTTTGATATTAAGAATTAGATTGATGAGGAATTGATGAGGAACAAGTTCCTTAGGGTTTGAGGTAGGGGAATTCTAAAATTTAGATTTATTGAGGCGAACAAGAAATTAAAAACGCAGCATACGTTGGTATGTGAGGCTTTTAATTTTAAAGTTTAACGAAGAAAAAGCAATTTTTAGAACTTCGTTTTACTTTTTAATAAACTGACTTACTGAAGTATTCTCGTCTGACTTTACAAGAACAACATAAGAACCCTTTGGAAAATCAGATACATCAATTGTACTTTTTTCATTTTGCAAACTAACACTTTCAAGTAATTGACCAGTTAAGCTATAAACTTCTACTCTCGAATTATTATAGTCAGAAACAGAAATGACCAATTCGTTTTCTACAGGATTTGGATATAAAGCAATGCTATTAGAGGGTACCGGTCTCGTAGAAACTACCTCTACTGATTCTACAGGGCCAAGAGCACGATCCTTAGTTCCGTTCCCTAATCCACCATTATCATTTTTACCAATACCATAAAACTTACCGTCAGCTGTAGAAGCCAAAGTAACCCCTTCAGCACTAACTATGTATGTAACTCCAGTCAATGCGCTTATTTCAATAGGGATTAACCTATTATCCGTTGTTCCATCACCTAATTGACCGTCATCATTTGACCCCACAGTCCAAACGGTGCCGTCAGCTTTTAAAAATGTAGAATGGTGATTACCTGCTGATATGGAAACAATTCCACTTAATGAACTTATTTGAACAGGAGTTGTCTTCAAAACCGTTGTTCCATCACCTAATTGACCGTTAGTATTTGCTCCTACACTCCAAACAGTGCTGTCATCCTTTAAAAACAAAGAATGGTTTAAACCTGCTGATACAGCTTTAATATCGCTTAATGAGCTTATTTGAACAGGGGTATACTTATCATCCGTTGTTCCATCACCTAATTGACCTGTAAGATTATCTCCCGCGCCCCAAACAGTGCCATTACTTTTTATAAACAAGGAATGAAAAGTGCCTGCTGATATCCCTACAATGTTAGCTAATGAGTTTATTTTAACAATATTTGTAGTATCAAGGAGATTTCCAATACCTAATTGACCGTTGTTATTATTACCTACTGCCCAAACAGTAGCATCGTCTTTCAAAAACAATGAATGTTCACCGCCTGCTGATATTGCATCAATTCCTGTCAACGAGCTTATTTGTACAGGAGTAGTCTTATTCACCTCTGTTTGATCCCCTAATTGACCATAGTAATTCGCTCCAGCAGCATAAACAGTACCGTCCTCTTTTAAAAACAAAGAATAAGCCTGTCCCGCTGATATTGATGTAATCCCATCCAACGAGCTCACTTGAACAAGGTTTGACGTGTCAACTATTGTTCCATTGCCTAGCTGACCACTTTCATTTGCCCCAGCACCATAAACAGTACTATCCTTCTTTAAAAACAAAGAATGACTACGCCCAGCAGACACTTGTTGAGCATTTAGTGATATACAGATGGTCGTGAAAATAAATGTCAGACAATATATTACTTTTTTCATTTTGTGAAGTTTTTTACAATTTAGGCATTTTATACCATTTAATATTTACGACAAAAAGGGAAAAAGGTTACAAAGAATGTTCTTGTGTCATATACGTCAGCATCAATGTCAACTACTAAGTACGTAACCATATGACACTTTTCACCGTAACTATACTAAAACGTAACCATATGAAGAAAAAATTACTACTTACTATTGCATTACTTTCAGGCGGGATAGGCTAATTTAACTCCCTGGTTTATGTAATTGCACTTTGTTATTAACGCTAAAAATTTGAATTAAATGGAATTTGGAACTATTGTACAAGCTGTTTTACTCGTTGGTTTTATCTCAATAATTGCAATGTTTGAGAAGCGAAGTAGACGAAAACGTAAGCTATTGAAAAAGTATGGCGTCTCACCCGTTATTAGGTTTAAAAATAAATTAAGGGTGAAGGGAGTTACAAAATCAATAGAAGCTATAAAGGGCAAGATTCAGCCTAAGGACATGGCGGAATACAGTAGTATTGCTAAACTTTACTGGATGATTGTAGGGTTGATTGTTTTGCTGTTGGCTTTTGTTGTTGTGGTTGCTGTGTTGTATAATATGAGGTTGGTGTAAGTCTTTTATGAGTAAAAAAATAACAGTGTTGCCTTTTAATAGTTAGCGACCTCATCTGTTTTATTCTAAAACATAACTATCCATGTCTCACGGATTGAGTTTAATCTAAAATGATACACATGAACTTAATGCCAAGTGAAGCAGCCATGAACTATTTACTCTCACTTTCTTATGTCAACTAGTATTCTATGATTAACGTCAATTGTTAGCTTTTTGATAAAAGTGTGACCTAAAGATGATTTTCAACGTAGCCTACTAAAAACATAAATCACATGAAGAAAAAATTACTGCTTTCTATAGCATTGCTTCAGCTGGTGTAGGCTTTTCGCAAGATGCCCTATTCAGTGAACAGAATAGCAATGCCAATAGCCTCACTATTTCTGATATCAATAAAATAACATTTTGAAGGGGGAATATTGTTGTAGATTCCAAGAGCCAATCGGATAAGGTCTATGCAATTTCAACATTCAGATACATTACTTTTCAGCCAACACCTGTGTCCAGTATAGTTGTTGATAATCCGTCGTCTTCTTTGAAGTTATATCCGAACCCTACTGCAAGTAGTTTTCGTATTAACTCTTCAGAACCACTTAAAAACGGAAGTGTTTTTGACAACATGGGACATTTGATTATGAGTATTTCAAATCCATCTGAAGTTGATGTTTCACAACTTCCAGTAGGCCATTATCATTTTGTAGGGTATGGTCAAAATCAAGTGTACAATTCATCATTTATAAAATATTAAAATCATTCAAATGAAAAAATCATCAATAACATCAACATTATTATTAGCATTAGTTTTTAGTGCTTTTTCACAGGCAGACAGTATGTGCGTAGTAAAGGGCGATAGTGTTATATCGGCTTATGCTACAAATGAAGTAGACAGCATTATCTTTTACCGACCAACAAAAACAGCAACATGTGCTATAATTGGCGAATTTCGAGACGGAGGTATTGTATTTTGGGTAGACTCAACTGATTGTACCAAAGGTTTAGTAGCAGATACAAGTGATTTAAGTTCATTAGCAGATTGGGGATGTGCGGGTGTCGAAATTACAGGAGCGGATGGAACTGCAATTGAGAGAAATTAGGGGCAGCGACTAATTTTTTCAACTCAGCATTAAACAAGTCCAAAGTCTCTCTTAGATTTTATTCCGAAAAATCCCCTTTTGACTAGACCTACATCAAGAGAATAAATCTTTTGCTGGAACCATGTTGTCTTCGCAATATTCGCAGATTAATTTCATAACGTCATCTCCAAACATTTTAACTTTTATGGGACCAAAGCCATTTACCAGTAATAGCTGGTCTTCGGTCTTTGGGAGATGCTTACACAATTCCTTTATCGCATTATTAGTAAATACCTTGTAAATTGGTTCATTACTCTTAGAGGCAATACCTTTACGGTATAGCGCGATTGCCTGATATAGTTTTAAATGGTCAATTTCTGAAGTCGAAACCAACGATTTTGGCGTGCTCGATGCTTCGTAAGTACTCTTAAACCTTTGCTGTTTTTGCTTGTTGATTTTTCCGTTTTCGAGGTATTCTCCTAAGTTGAAATCACCTTTGTCAAAGTATTTTAAACGATGCAATAAATCATGTAAAAATTGATTTACGTCTTCGATTGGTTCGTCCAATGAAATGGCTACTTTTTTAGTTTTCACAGCCAAATTATGTAAGCGAAGTTCCTCTTTCAATAATTCCATTTTTGGCAAAAAATAACTTGCCGCTGCTTTCAGTCTGCTTTGAAGTTCTGTTTGCTTTTGCACAAAATCAGGACTTGAAGTAATTCTAAAAATATTACCTTGAAAATCTTTCGCTACTTTATTACAAGCCAGGATGTTTTCCGTTATTTCAATAATCCATGGTTCACAATCTGGCGAAATATTGTCTTTAATTGCCACCACTGCAGCTTTCAACTTTACTATTTCTTGAACTGGAATGTGCCAATCAAAAACCTGTAATAATTCTTGAC